>CAZEAX010000370.1:0-2034 GCA_964510405.1 uncultured Streptomyces sp.
GCAACGGATTTTTATCAATGCAATCAGGCGATTTACGCACTGAGGCACACAATCTAGCCGAACGGTTTGGGCTTGTCCAGCGTTGTCGCCCGCGGACGTGCAGCTGCGCTTCAGCGTCATCGAGCAACGACCATGCCACTTTAAATTTCCCGATAACACCATGATTCGTATGGAGCTCAAAACGGCCGCGCGGCCGGCCGCAAACCTTTGGTGCGCCACGTGCCCGCCACTGGTGCGGCGCGGAAATCAGGCTCAAACTTGGCTGGCCTGGCGCCGGCATTTCGTCAATCGAGACGACCACAGACTGGAGAATCACGATGGCTTTTCCAAATACACGCATCGAACACGACCTGCTCGGCGACCGCGCGGTGCCGGCCGACGCCTATTACGGCGTGCACACGCTGCGCGCACTCGAAAATTTCGAAATCACCGGCACGCCGATCTCCATTTATCCGGACCTCGTGATTGCGCTCGCCTGCATCAAACAGGCCGCGGCGCTGACCAACAACGAACTGAAGCTGCTCGACGACCAGAAAACCGGCGCGATCGTCAAGGCGTGCGAGGAAGTCCGCGAGGGCCGCCTGCTCGACGAATTCGTGGTCGACGTGATCCAGGGCGGCGCGGGCACCTCGACCAACATGAATGCGAACGAGGTCGTGGCGAACCGCGCGCTCGAATTGCTCGGGCATAAAAAAGGCGAGTTTCGCCACCTGCATCCGCTCGACCACGTCAACATGAGCCAGAGCACCAACGACGTCTATCCGACCGCAGTGAAAGTCGCACTGCATTTCGGCATCGAGCGGCTCATCAACGCGATGGCGGAACTGCGCCTGGCGTTCGAGGCCAAGGCGCGCGAATTCGCGCAAGTGCTGAAAATGGGGCGGACGCAATTGCAGGACGCGGTGCCGATGACACTCGGCCAGGAATTCAGCACGTATGCGGTGATGCTCGGCGAGGACGAGGAGCGTTTGCGCGAAGCGTGCCTCCTGATCCATGAAATGAACCTTGGTGCGACCGCGATCGGCACCGGCATTACCGCGCATCCGGATTACGCGCGCATCGTGTGCGGCAAGCTGTCGGACATCACGGGCATCAAGCTGGAGACCGCCGGCAATCTGGTGGAAGCGACCCAGGACTGCGGCGCATTCGTGCAGTTGTCCGGCGTATTGAAGCGCGTCGCGGTGAAGCTCTCGAAAACCTGCAACGATCTGCGCCTGCTGTCATCGGGGCCGCGCGCGGGACTTGGCGAAATCAACCTGCCGCCGATGCAGGCGGGATCGAGCATCATGCCGGGCAAGGTCAATCCGGTGATTCCCGAAGTCGTCAACCAGATTGCGTTCGAGGTCATCGGCAACGACGTCACCGTGAGTTTCGCCGCGGAAGCGGGACAACTCCAGTTGAACGCATTCGAGCCCGTGATCGCTCACAGCCTCTTCAAAAGCCTCAATCACCTTCGCAACGGCTGTGTGACGCTCGCGCTGCGCTGTGTAAAAGGCATCACCGCGAACACCGATCACCTGCGCCGGTCGGTCGAGCATTCGATCGGGATCGTCACCGCGTTGAATCCTCATATCGGCTATGCGAACGCAACCGCGGTCGCGCAGGAGGCGCTGGCGAGCGGCAAAAGCGTCTATGCGCTGGTGCTCGAGAAAAAGCTGCTCAGCAAGGAGCGGCTCGACGATCTCTTGCGTCCGGAAAATCTGACGCAGCCGCGGTAGTAAGAGCGGTGATGAGTAATGGGCGATGGGCGATGGAGTGAGGCTTGGGGAGAATTCCCAATCCCCATTACCCATCGCTCATCACTGATGTTTGCCCCACCATTTAACACACGCTTTCGCGAGCGCACGGGTGGCATCGACGCATTGCGCGGACAGCGCCGGCGGCAGGCGGTCGAGCACCACCGGCGTCTCGGTGCAAGCGAGAATTACTCCGCCCGCGCCGCCGGCGACGAGCTTTTCCACTGCGGCGCCGAGCAATTTCGCCGCGGCGTCGAGTTCGTTGCGTTTGACGTGAAGGATCGCGGGCAGCACGAGT
>CAZEAX010000370.1:2044-4144 GCA_964510405.1 uncultured Streptomyces sp.
GTCCGCATCGGTGTTCGTAATGTGCTGAAAGCCGCGCGCGGCAAGACGTTCCTGAAAGAATCCCGCGGCGAGCGTGCCCTTGGTGGCGATCAGGCCGATCGTCTTGCCGGTGATGCTGCGTGTTTCGAGTTCGCCCAGTGCGGCGTCGGCGATATGGATGATCGGCAGCCCGCCTTCGCGCACCATGTCGGCGTACCAGTAATGCGCCGTGTTGCAGGGGATTGCAATCGCCACGGCGCCGGCTTCTTTCAGCGTGCGGATTCCGGCGAGCAACGCAGGCAGCGGCGATTCGCCGTTGCCGGTGATCGCCGGCGGCCGTTCCGGTATCTGCGGCACCGACCACGCGATGACCGGCAGGTGGTCTTCGTCGCGCGCGGCCGGGGTCTCCTCGATCAGCTTGTGCAGGAAATCGACGGTGGCGAGCGGCCCCATGCCGCCCAATACGCCCAGGACTTTCTTCATGAATCGCCGGCTTGTCGCAAAACGTGCAGCATAGCGAATCGCGCTCGCTGCGGCCAGCGCCGGCTTGCATATACACTATGGGGATCGAATATTTGCGTGAATGCGGCGGCCATGCGTACGACCTACGGCAAGATCCAACCCTATGTGACGAAGGACGGTTCGCAAATCCGCGAGCTCATGCACCCGTCCGTGCACGCCAACCGCAATCAGAGCCTCGCGGAGGCGACGGTGCCGGCGCACGCGCAAACCGCGCTGCACCTGCACAAGCTCACGGAGGAGATTTATCACGTCACGAGCGGCGCGGGCCTGATGACGCTCGGCGGCGAAAAGTTTGCGGTCGCGGCGGGCGACACGATATGCATCGCGCCCGGCACGCCGCATTGCATAGAGAACACGGGTGAAACGCCGTTGAAAATCCTGTGCGCTTGTTCGCCCGCTTATTCACACGACGACACCGAGCTGCTCGAGCCTGCGTGCCGCGATGTCTGAGAACGGTCCGCTGAAGACAACGGACCAACTCTCACCCCGCGGACGCATTGCAGTCGCTGCCGTCTGTCTTGCGACGGGGGCGGGCATCGCCGCGCTCGCCGCGGGCATTATTCCCTCGGATGAGTCCAATTTTCACGCGCCGCACTGGGTGGTCGGCGCATGCGGGTTCGTCTTCATGCTCGCGGGGGTGATGATCCTGGTGCCGGCGAGCGCGCCGCGCCTGCAGAGTTTTCTCGGCGCGGTATTTTTGAGCGTGTTTGCCGCGGTGCCGGCATGGGTCGCGTTCGGGCCCGGTCCGCGTGCGTTCAGCGGCTCGGTGTCATTCGGTGCGCTTACGAGCGCCACGCATCCCGGCGCGACGACGGGGCGCATCGTGTTCGGCATCGGCGCGGTCCTCGTCGGCGCGCTTGCCGCTTATGCGTGGGTGCGCTGGGTGCGGTCGCTGTTCGGCCCGCGTGACGACGCGCGTGAACCTACTCGCTAGGAATTAAGGATTCACCGATAAAACGGGCCACGGCATTGCGGCCGCGGCCCATTGCAAATGCGATGCGGATAAGCGGGCCGTCGCCTGCTTATTCTTTCGCGCGTCCAAACAGTCCGACAATACCCGCCGATCCCTTGGTATGGCCGTTCAACTTCGCGAGCAGTTCGGCGCGGGTGAGGCCGGCGGGCAGCGCGTTGGGCTCGAGATCGGTGGCGATCAGCGTGAAAGTGTAATGATGCAAGCCGGCGCCCGGCGGCGTGCACGGTCCGAGGTAATGGCCGAATCCCGCGGTGCCTTTGCCGCCGACATATTTGTCCGAGAGTTGGCTCGTTTCACCTTCTGCGAAGCCGGTCCGCGAAGCCGGTATGCCATATGCATTCCAGTGATCAACCCCGAGCCCGCCGCGGCCTTCGGGATCGACCATGATGAGCGCGAAACTTTTGGTTCCCGCCGGCACGTTCGACCACGCGAACGGCGGCGACACGTTCTCGCCGATGCAGTTCGGATTGTCTTTGATGTTGCCGGCGTTCTTGACCGCCAGCATCGTGCCGTCTTGGAAGGTGGACGATGTTATCGCGAAAGCATTGCCCATTGATGGACGCTCCGTCGCGCAACCGCCGATTCCGATTACGACGATACTGCCGGTCAGGAACATAATTGCAGAT
>CAZEAX010000370.1:4154-5221 GCA_964510405.1 uncultured Streptomyces sp.
GAACGCGCGGATATGCGGTTTTCCGCCCGATTTGCCCCGACCTGCGGAAACTATACTGGCTTGCAGGGCAAGTGACAAACTATCGCACTCGCATTGCCATTGTGGCCCGCTATTGCGGCGACGCCGGAAAATCAGTCCGCGTAATGCCCGCAGTACAGCGCGCTATTGACCTGTAGCCGCGCTTTCGCTCAAATGAGAAGGCTTATCACCTGATGCGTCCGTCCCGAACCGTATGCCTGATCAAGTGTTCATTTATTTGATTGTCGCGCTCAATACGCTGGCCCAGGTCATGCTGATCCGCAGCCTGACCTTTCCGCCCGGCGGCAAGCGCAAGTACTACGTATGCGCCGTCGCGATCCCCGTGCTCGTCATGGTGACGATGAGACTGTTGATTGCGGGCGGTGCAATCGAAGGCCGCGTCGCGGAGCAGTCGCCGTTCGAACGCTACATCACGACCGCTACCAGCATGCTGCTCCTGGCCGGGCCGTGGCTGGTAACGCTGGCGGCAATATTCGACAAGCAGCGCAAGGGCTGGCTGAGCAGGTCGAATAAAGAATCAACCATGCGGGAATAACTCTGCGGTAATTACATCATGCCCATCGCTCTGGGCAGCCAGATCGATAGCGCGGGCCAGTAAGTCACGATCACGAGGAACACCAGCATGGTACATAGCCATGGCAACACCGCGACGGCAAGCTCGGTGATGCTCAGCTTGGAGATGCCGCTCGCGACGTAGAGATTCAGCCCGACCGGCGGATGACACAGGCCCACCTCCATGTTGGCGTCGATCAGAATGCCGAGATGCACGGAATCGATGCCGAGCTTCATCGCGGCCGGGTGCAGAATCGGCGCGAAGATGAGGATGATCGACGACGGGTCCATCACGTTGCCGGCGAGCAGCAACACTACGTTGACGAACAGCAGGAAAGTCACGACACCCAGGTCCTTGCCGAGTATCCAGTCGGCCATCGCCTGCGGAATGTTCTCGTGCGCCATCAGGAAAGAGAACAGTGCGGCGTTGGTGATGATGTAGAGCAGCATCGCGCTCAGGTTCGCGGACGTCAGCA
>CAZEAX010000371.1:0-5218 GCA_964510405.1 uncultured Streptomyces sp.
GGCCGGCCGCATCGGTTTCGTCGGCGACAAGCAGGCGGTTTACCAGCAACTCGTCGCCAATCTCTTTGCGCAGCAACGCTATGCGGAGGCGCTCGAATACGTCGAGCGCTCGAAGTCGCGCGCACTGGTGGACATGCTGGCGAAGCAAAAAGACTTCGCAGCGCCGGCGGTGGACGAGGCGAAAGTCCGCGAGCTGATGGCGCGCGCCGATCAGGCCGAAATCGACGCCGCATCGTTTGCGCCGGCGCCGCAGGAAGGCGCACCCGCCGCGCCGCGCCGCCGCGCCGGCGTCCAGCTCGCGCGGCAATCGATCGCGGAGGCGGCGCCGGAACTCGCCTCGCTGGTGGCAGTTTCCGCCACGCCGATCCCGGACATCCAGGCCCTGTTGCCGGAGGACGAGGCGCTGGTCGAATACTATTACAACGACAAGTCGCTGTTCGCTTTCGTGCTGACGCGCCGGGGGCTGCAGGGCGCCCGGCTCGACGTGAGCGGCATGGATGCCGACGTGCGCGCTCTGCGCAAGGCTATCCAGCGGCCCGACTCGGACGCCTATCTCGCGCCGGCACAGCGGCTTTACGCGAGATTGATTCAACCGCTCGAAGCGATCGTGCAGAAGCCGAAGCTGGTCATCGTCGCGCACGGGGCGCTGCACTATCTGCCGTTCGCGGCCCTGCATGACGGCAACCGGTTCCTGATCGACAAATACAGTTTGCGGTTTCTGCCGAGTGCCAGCGTCGTGAAATATCTGCGGGCAACCAGGCTGACCAAGCCGGCCGGCATACTCGCCTTCGGCAATCCCGATCTGGGCGACGCAAAGTACGACCTGCACTTTGCGCAGGAGGAGGCGGTCGCGGTGGCGCGAACGGTCCCGCAGTCGAAGGCGCTCGTGCGCAAGGACGCCAGCGAATCGGCGCTGCGCCAATATGCGTCGGGGTTTCAGTATCTGCACTTCGCGACGCACGGCGAATTCGATGCGGAGTCGCCGCTGCAGTCGGCGTTGTTGCTCGCGAAAGAGGGGGCCGGCGACGGACTGCTCACCGTCGGCAAACTGTATTCGATGCGGCTCGATGCCGATCTGGTGACTCTGTCGGCCTGCGAAACGGGCCTGGGCAAGATTGCAAGCGGCGACGACGTCATCGGCCTCACGCGCGGGTTCCTGTTCGCCGGCGCCTCAACCGTAGTGGCGAGCCTGTGGCAGGTCGACGACCGGGCGACGGCGGAGCTGATGACGAGGTTCTACGAAAAGCTGAAGAGCACGGACAAGCGCGAAGCGCTGCGCCAGGCGCAATTCGCGACGCGCCAGAAATTCCCGCATCCGTTTTTCTGGGCGGCGTTCCAGCTCACCGGCAACGCGCTCTAGAAGGCGGGAGAGCCGGATGGGGTAAATCCGGAGTCAGGCGGAACGGCGCCTGCGCGATTGCGCGTGGCGGCTTTTGCCGGCAGTGGTCAAGGCGATGGCAACGGCCTGCTTGATCGCTTTTTTCTTCGTCGCCGGATGGCTGGTGCCGATCGCGCCGTCTTTCTTCCACTCGTTCACCAACTTCCTGATATTGATGCTGACCACCGAGGGTCGCGTGCCTTGTTTGAGCGGCATGAGATTTTCTCCGTTTGATTGCACCGATTCGACTGCATCGGGCACGGTGCGCCCGCGTTATGTCTGCTTCGTTCTGTTTAGAAACGGCGTCACCAGATCCATCGGCAGCGGGAAGATGATGGTCGTATTCTTGTCGGCGCCGATGACCGTCAGCGTTTCCAGGTAACGCAGCTGGATCGCCTGCGGTTCCTGCGCGAGTATCTTTGCCGCCTGAAAGAGCTTCTCGGACGCCTGCAGTTCGCCCTCGGCGTGGATCACCTTCGCGCGCCGCTCGCGTTCCGCTTCGGCCTGGCGCGCGATCGCGCGGATCATCGATTCGGTGAGATCGACCTGCTTGATTTCCACGTTGGCGACCTTGATCCCCCACGAGTCGGTCTGCGCATCGAGCGCCTGCTGGATGTCCTCGTTCAGCCGCTCGCGCTCGGCGAGCATGTCGTCGAGCTGGTGCTTGCCGAGCACCGAGCGCAGCATGGTCTGCGCGAGCTGGCTGGTGGCGTTGAGGAAATCGACGACCTGGATGATCGCTTTTTGCGGATCGATGACGCGCAGGTAGACCACCGCGCTGACTTTCACCGATACGTTGTCGCGCGAGATCACGTCCTGGGTCGGCACTTCGAGCACCACCGTGCGCAGGTCCACGCGCACGGCCTGCTGGATGAGCGGAATGATGATGACGAGCCCCGGCCCCTTGACCGCCTGGAAGCGGCCGAGCGTGAAGACGACGCCGCGCTCGTATTCGCGGAAGATGCGCACCGCGGACAACAGAAAAACAACGGCCAGCAGCAGCGCGACTCCGCCAAACCAGCCGAATTCCATGTTCATGTTGCGTCTCCTTGCAGTGCTGCGCGCCTGTTGCCCATCACGGGCGGCAGGCTGGAAGTCGGTTCGCGCTACGAACGGGTTTCGGTTTTGGTTTTCGCGGCCGGCTTTTTCGCTTTTGGCTGTTGCGCGACCGCTTTCACGTTGCCGCCGTTGGCGGCGCGGTCGGCGAGGAGCTGGTCTGCGCGGCTGCGCATATCCGTCCTTTGCTCCTTGGTGAGTTCCTCGAGTTTCAACGTGCCGCCGGCGGCAAAACTTGCGGCGGCGGACAGGGCAAAGATTGCGGCGGCGCTGGTGACCAGCAGCTTGTTCAGATTCATGGTGGCTCCTCGATGGTGGGTGGCCGGGCCGCGGCCGTTGGCCGCGACGCGAATATCATGGTAATTGCATCCGTTCAAGAATCTCTGTGCGTTGGCGAACACAGGATCGGGAATATTCAATCGCCTCGAGGGCGCCAGGGCTTGATGGCCCCGGCAACTTTGCGAGCGACCGCTCACCCTTCGACAAGCACGCCGCGCGACATCGTGGTAAAAATGCGGCAAATTCGAAAACAGGCAATCAAGCCGCGCGTATGGGGAAATCACCGGTTTGTTATCTTTCATGGCAGGTCGCTGCGCTGTGCATGCTCGCGTGCGTAGCGGTAACCGTGTCCGCGCAAGGCTGGAAACCCGGGAGAGGCATCGAGATCGTCGTGCCGACGACGCCGGGCGGCAGCGTGGACCTGTCCGGACGGTTCCTGCAGAAAATCTTCCAGGACAGCGGGCTCGTCAAAGTCCCCGTCACGGTAATCAACAAGCCCGGCGGGGGCGGTGCATTGTCTCTCGTCTAGCTCAACCAGCACGCGGGCGACGCCCACTATCTCGCCGTCAACACGCCCAACATCGTCGCCAACGATCTCAACGGCCGCACGCAGGTCCGCTATACCGAAGTCACTCCTCTCGCGACACTGGCCGATCAGTACACGGCGGTGGCCGTGCGCGTCGATTCGCCGCTGCGCAACGGCCAGGATTTCATCGACAGCCTGCGCAGAAACCCGGCTTCGCTCGCGGTGTCCACGCCCACCACGCTCGGCAGCACCAACCATCTGTCGTTCGCACTGGTCGCGCGCGCCGCCGGCATCGACGTGCGGAAATTGAAGGCCGTGATACTGGGTTCCGGCGCCGACGCGGCGACCGCCGTGCTGGGCGGCCACGTCGACGCGCACGTCGGCACCACCTCCTCCGTGATCAAACTGGTGGAAGCGGGTAAGCTACGGGTGCTCGCGATTGCGGCGCCGCGACGCATCGGTGCTCCCTACGAATCGACGCCCACCTGGACCGAACTCGGCTATCCGGTCGTGCTCGGGACGTGGCGCGGCATCATCGGCGCCCGCAACCTTACGCGCGAACAGATCGCGTTCTGGGACGACGTGCTGGCGAAGGCGATAAAGTCCGAGATCTGGAAGCAGGCGCTGCGCGAAAACGACTGGGAAGCGAACTATTTAGACAGCGCGGGAACAAGGAAACTATTCGACGCCGAATACGCGAAGTACCGGTCGATCCTCGCGGATCTCGGACTGATTAAGGAGAAATAATGGCGGCAAGCACGATGTACGAAAAGATCTGGGCCTCGCACCGGATCGCGGACGAAGGCGGCGAGATACTTCTTTACGTCGACCGTGCGTATATCCACGAAGGTTCTTCGCACGCGTTCACCGCGCTCGACGCGCGCGGCAGCAAGGTGATACGTCCGAAGCAGATTTTCGCGCACACCGACCACTACGTGCCGACCGCGACGCGCGCGGGCGGCGTGGAAGGGATCGCGAATCCGGAGATCCGCAACATGGTGAAGCTCCTGCAGTCCAACGCGAAGAAACACGATGTCACGCTGTTCGGCATCGACGATCCGCGCCAGGGCATATTGCATATCGTGCCGCCCGAGCAGGGCATCACGCAGCCGGGGCTCCTGATCGTCGGCGCGGATTCGCATACGGCCACGCACGGCGCGTTCGGCGCACTGGCCTTCGGCGCCGGCGCGTCGGAGGTCATGCACGTGATGACGACGCAGCGGCTGTGGCAGCGCAAATCGAATACGCTGCGCGTGACGGTGAACGGCAAGCTCGGCTTCGGCGTAAGCGCCAAGGATTTGATCCTCGCGATCATCGCGAAAATCGGCGTGTTCGGCGGCGCGGGACATGTCATCGAATACGCCGGCAGTGCGGTCACCGGTCTCACGATGGAAGGCCGCATGACCTTGTGCAATATGTCGATCGAGGCCGGCGCGCGCGCGGGCATGCTTGCGCCCGACGAGACGACGTACGCGTATATGGAAGGCCGACCGTATGCGCCGAAGAAAGGTGCGGAGTGGAACAAGGCGCTCGAATTCTGGCAGTCGCTGCCGAGCGACGCAGGTGCGGCTTTCGATCGCGAGGTGACGCTCGATGGCGCGGCGATCGCGCCGATGGTGACATGGGGCACCAATCCCGAACAGGGAGGGCCGGTGACCGGCAGGGTTCCGAATGCGCGCGACATCGGCGACGACAAGCTGCGCGCGGAGTTCGAATCCTCGCTCGATTACATGGGGCTGCAATCGGGCATGCCGCTGCAGGACATCAAGGTCGACCGCGTATTCATCGGCTCGTGCACCAACGGGCGCATCGAGGATCTGCGCGCCGCGGCGCAGGTCGCGAAGCTCGGCAAAGCCGTGATTCCCGCGTGGATCGTGCCGGGATCGCAAACCGTCAAGACCCAGGCCGAAAAGGAAGGGCTCGACCGGATTTTCACGGCGGCGGGTTTCGAGTGGCGCGAGCCGGGCTGTTCGATGTGC
>CAZEAX010000372.1:0-5193 GCA_964510405.1 uncultured Streptomyces sp.
TCGCACGAAATCGGGCTCATGATAGACGTCGTCGCGCCGACCCAGGAGCTCGCCACGGGGATTGCGATGTTCACGCGCGGCACGCTCCAGCACGCGAGCTACCCGGGCATCGTCACGACCGCCGGCAACATGGCGTACCCGTTCTCGCCTTTCGGAATTCCCGTCGGGCCCGCGCATCGCTTTGCGGTCTATCATCTGATGCCGCTCAAGGACCCGTGCGAGATATTCCCGATGACTCTGGAAGAGGTGAAGAACTGATGGCTGCGCCGCAACGACTGGACGCGCTCGCGAAGGTCATCCGCAGCAAAAACGCAGGGCCCTTCGAGATCACGTTCGATATCATGTTCGACGATGCCGCCAAGTACGAGCGCGTAAAAGCCTCCGGTGTTATCAATGCGGCGCGTATCGCGGAGGCTTATCGCATCCGCGTCGACGACGTGCTCGTGTGCCGCCCGTACGACGCGGCAGTCGCCTTCAAGATCACGATCCGGAGGCCGGTCGGTTCCGGCGATATCGAAGATCGCGACGTATACGGCTGCCAGCAGCACGTGCCGCTGACGCGGATCGAGATTCCAGGCGGGCGCTAGGTCTGCGCACCGTCCGCGCCTCGGGTAGAATCTTGCAAGACGCGCCGCGTTCGAACGGCGCAGCACAATCCCGGAGAGAGCCACCATGGCATTGAAACTGCGTCAGCTTTCCTATCCGCTCGGCGCCGAAGTGTGCGACATAGATGTGTCGCGCAACATGAGCGAGCAGGCGTTCGGCGAAATCTACCGCGCGTTTCTCGAGCATGGCATCCTGCTCCTGCGCAACCAGAAGCTCACGCGCGAGCAGCACATCGAATTCAGCCGCCGCTTCGGCGAGCTCGACCGCCACGACGCGCTGCCGCGCGACCGCCATCCGGATTATCCCGAGCTATTGATGGTGACCAACGAACCGAAGCCCGACGGCTCGCCGTCCGACTCCCGCTATACCGGGCGTCAATGGCACTCGGACATGTCGTTCACGCTCCACCCGTCGCTGGGCTCGCTGTTGCGCTGTGTGGTGACGCCGCCGGTCGGCGGCGACACCCTGTTCGCGAACATGTACACAGCGTACGACGCGCTGTCGTTCGGCATGAAAAAGCTGATCGCCGACCTGCACGGAATTCATTTGTCGGGCACGCGCAAGATCGCCGACGCGATGAGCGGCGCCGAGCGCGCGGCCGAGCAGAAGCGCATCAATCCCCCTATCGCGCAGCCGGTCGTGCGTGTGCATCCAGAGACCGGGCGCAAGGCGCTGTATATCGGCGAGAAGGTGAAGCGTTTCGACGGCATGACTGAAGAAGAAAGCCGCCCGCTGATCGACTATTTGTGCCGGCATGCCACCAAGCACGAATTTGTGTATCGCCATCAATGGCAGGCGAACGACCTCGTCGTGTGGGACAACCGCTGCACGATGCACTGCGCGCTGGGCGATTTCGACGAAACGCAATTGCGCCACCTCGAGCGCACCACGGTACTGGGCACGCCGTCGGGTTACGTCGCGCAAGCCGCGTGACGCGCGCGTTCATGTATCAACGCGCCGCGGTACTCGGCGCATGCGGGTTGCTGGGGGCGGCTGCGCCGCCGGCTTTCGCCGGGGAATACCCTTCGAAGCCGATCCGCATCCTCGTGCCATTTGTGCCGGGCGGCGCGACCGACATACTCGCGCGGCTGGTCGGGCAGAATCTCACCATCGCATGGGGCGAGCAGGTCGTGATCGACAATCGTCCCGGCGCCAACGGCATCCTCGCCGCCGATTTGACCGCGAAAGCAACGCCCGACGGCCACACCCTGCTGTTCGTCGCGATAGGGCATGCGATCAATCCGCTGCTGCAGAAAAATCTTCCGTACGACACGCAGAAGGATTTCACGCCGGTGAGTCTTGCCGCGGTGCTGCCTTTGATCGTGACCGTGCATCCTTCGGTCCCCGCCAACAGCGTGAAGGACCTCATCGCGCTCGCGAAATCCGGCAGGAAATTGAATTACGCGTCGGGCGGCGTCGGCTCGTCGCAGCACCTGGCCACCGCACTGTTTGCGTCGATGGCGAAAATCGAACTCGTGCACATCCCGTACAAAGGCGGCAACCAGGGACTGCTCGACACGGTCGCGGGCCAAGTCAACATGATGATCTCGACGATCCTGTCGTTGACCCCGCATATCAAATCCGGAAAATTGCGCGGACTTGCGATCACGACGGCGAACCGCAACGCCGCGTGGCCCGACATGCCGACTGTCGCGGAAGCGGGCCTGCCGGGTTATCAGTCGATCGCGTGGTACGGCATGGTCGGCCCGCGCGGCCTGCCGGCGCCGGTGCTCAAGAAACTGAGCGGCGAAGTCGCGCGCATCATCAATTCGAAAGACGTGAAGGACAACCTTATCGCACAGGGCGCCGATCCCGTCGGCAATACGCCCGCGGAGTTCGGCGCCTTCATCAAGGCCGAGACGAAACGCTACGAGAAAGTCATCCGCGAGGCGGGGGTCACGGCAGAGTGATTTGACTCAATGAGCTTGCCCCCATCCTGCCCCCTCGCATTCTGAACACGCTCTCCCCCTCGTCGCAAGGGAAGGGGCCGTGAAATAAGTGCCGCGCGGAGACTCCCTCCCTTGCGCATGAAATGCGCGGGGGAGGGTTGGGGTGGGGGCAACAAAAAAAGGCGCTCAAGTGAGCGCCTTTTTGTTCGACACTGTACGCAGAATTACTTCTGCGGTTTGAGCGTCAGCTTCTGCACGCGCCAGTTCAAAAGTTCCGCGACGTACAGCGTGTTCTCGTTCGGGCACGCGATCTCGTGGATCCAGCCGAACTGCTTCAACTGCTTGCCGCTTTCGCCGAGATAGCCCAGCACCTTGCCGTCGAGCGTCATCTTATAGACGCGGCCGGGATAGGCATCGGAGGCGAACAATACCTGGTTCGGTCCCGGCGTGATGCACAGCGCCCACGGCGCGCCCGGCAACTGCGTTTTCTGCGCGCCCGAAGCTTCGACCTTGGCGACGTCCGGCCGGCTCAGGATCGCGGTGCGCGCGTTCGGGTCGTACGGCACGTCGATCGTCATCACGCGCAGCAGGTTGCCTTCGCCGTCGAACACCTGGATGCGGCGGTTGCCGCGGTCGGCGACATAAACGTTACCCTGCGCGTCGGTGGCGATGCTGTGCGGCGTGGTGAACTCGCCGGGCTTGCTGCCCTTGCTGCCCCACGACTTCAGCCAGTTGCCGTTCTTGTCCGCTTTGGCGACGCGCGAGTTGATGTAGCCATCGCTGATGTAAACGTTGCCGGCGGGATCCCACGCCATGTCGGTGACCTGGCGGAAGCGGCCTTCCTCGGCGGGCAGCGGCGGGTTCGGATGCTCGAGCGGGCCCGTCTCCTTGTCGGAAGCTTCCTGCTTGCGCCCGAACACCATCATCACATCGCCTTTGGGATTGAACTTGACGACCATGTCAGAGCCCTTGTCGGCGACCCAGATGTTCTGCTCCTTGTCGATGCGCACGGTGTGGCCGAACGACCACGCGTAAAGGTTTTTGCCGATCTCGCGGACGAACTTGCCGTGGGCATCGAACTCGAGAAGCTGCGCCGCCGCGGCGCCGTAGGCGGGGCCGGTCGTGTTGCCGCGCGAAAGCACGAAGATGTGGCCCTTGGCGTTGACCGCAACGCCGGTGACTTCGCCGAGGTACAGGTTCTTCGGCATCTTCAAAGGATTGACGCCGTCAAACGGAATGGCCTGCTGCGCGAACGCGGGCAGGCTGAACAGCATGAGCAATGCCAACAGAATACGGTGCATGATTCCCCCTGATTAACGAATGGAGCGGCGCGCGCCGTGGATGCTTATACCGGCGCCGATTGTTCTTGACCGCTTGCGGGCAGTATACCGAAACTTGCATTGATGCGAGAAAATTGCGCATCACCAATGTCAGCATCGACCGGAGTCAGTCCCTTGCAAGGCAAAGCGCGGTTTATCCGGCCCGTCATCGTGGCGGCCATCATGGCGTTCCTGATGACCGCGGTCATCACGTTCATCAACCTGGGCATGCGGCCCGACTTCGTGCGCCGCTGGATGATCGCCTACGCCGTCGCGTGGCCGTTCGCGACCTGCGCTGCGTTCGTCGCCGTGCCGATCGCGGACCGCGTGACTGCTTTCATCATCGAGAAGCTCGATGATGAGTAATGGGTGATGGGCAATGAGCAATGGGTGAAGGGGAACGGGTGGTGATTAAGTGATTGAGTTGCTTAGGCGCTTGATCACCCATTCCCCATCACTCATCGCCCATCACACGCTTCTATTCCGGCTTGATGCCCGCGGCTTTCGCAATCGCCGCGTATTTTTCGAGATCGTTTTTCAGAAATCGCGCGAACTCCTCGGGCGTGCTGCCAATCGGCTCGAGGTTCAACGCCGCAAAACGCTCGCGCGTGTCGGGCATCTGCACGATTTGCCTGATTGCGGCGTTGAGACGCGCGACGACTTCCTTCGGCGTGCCGCGCGGTCCGTACATTCCATACCAGCCGGTACTCTCGTAACCCTTGACGCCGGCCTCGTCGACGGTCGGCACGTCGGGCAACTGCGACGAGCGCTTCAGTCCGGTGAACGCGAGCGGGCGCAGGCGTCCCGCCTGCACCATCGGCACTACCACCGGGCTGGGCCCGAACATCAGCGGAATCTGCCCGCCGAGCAGATCGGTCGCCGCCGGGCCCGCGCCTTTGTACGGCACGTGGATGAACTTGACCCTGGCCATCATCTGAAAGAGCTCGGCGGCGAGATGCGTGCTGTTGCCGTAACCGGCCGAGCCGTACACGATCGTGCCCGGACTCGCGCGCGCCATGTCGATCAGTTGTTGCAGAGTCTTCGCGCCGAACGATGGATGCACGACGACGACCAGCCCGCCGGAATTCGCGATGAGGCCGATCGGCGCAAAATCACGCAATGCATCGTAAGGGAGCTTCTTGTAAACGGCGGGATTGATCGTATGCGCGCCCGCGGTGATCAGGAGCGTGTAACCGTCGGGCACCGCGCGCGCCGCGATCTCGGTGCCGATGATGTTGTTCGCGCCGGCGCGGTTGTCGATCACGACGTTCTGCGCGAGCAATTCGGACAGCTTCACGCCCATGATGCGTCCCACGACGTCGATTGCGCCGCCGGGCGCGGCGGGAACTACGAGACGGATCGGGCGGTCGGGATAGGCG
>CAZEAX010000373.1:0-4034 GCA_964510405.1 uncultured Streptomyces sp.
CGGTTTTCTCGAATTTCAGCGGCTGCAAGAAGCCAGTGACGACATTGCATCGCGCAAGAAGCATTACCGCGAATTCGTTCATCATTTGACGGACGACGAGGCAAAAACGCAGGGCGCGCGGTGCATGGATTGCGGGATTCCGTTTTGCATGAGCGGCTGCCCGGTCAATAATATCATTCCCGATTTCAACGATTTGGTTTACAAGCAGGATTGGAAGACGGCGATCGAAACGTTGCACTCGACCAACAACTTTCCCGAATTTACGGGGAGAGTATGCCCGGCGCCATGCGAAGAAGCCTGCACATTGCGGATCAATAACGACCCAGTTGGCATCAAGTCGATAGAGCATGCGATCATCGACAAGGCGTGGGAGGAAAAGTGGGTAGCGCCACGTCCGGCCAAGGCAAAGACGGGCAAGCGCGTCGCCCTCATTGGCTCGGGTCCAGCCGGTCTCGCATGCGCGCAGCAGCTTGCGCGCGCGGGCCACGATGTCGTCGTCTTCGAGAAAAATGATCGAATTGGCGGCCTGCTGCGCTACGGCATTCCCGACTTCAAGATGGAAAAATCGTTGATCGACCGCCGGCTCGAGCAGATGCGCGCAGAAGGCGTGGAATTCAAAACCAATCATGTTGTCGGCCAAGCACCGGTAGGTGCGGGTAATGTTGCTGCGACGGCCTTGGATCCCTCGACGATTAAGGATGAGTTTGACGCCGTCGTGCTCGCGGGCGGGGCCGAACAGCCGCGCGATTTGCCGGTACCGGGACGTGAGCTCAACGGGGTTTATTTCGCGATGGATTTTCTGCCGCTGCAGAATCGCCGCGTCGCCGGTGACGCCGGCGTCTCGGCGTTGTCGGCAGCTGGCAAGCACGTGATAATTATCGGGGGTGGCGATACCGGGTCGGACTGCGTGGGAACCTCGAATCGTCATGGCGCAGCTTCGATTACGCAGTTCGAACTGCTGCCAATGCCGCCGGATCTCGATAAGAACCCGGTATGGCCGTATTGGCCGCAGCGGCTGCGCACGTCTTCCTCTCACGAGGAAGGCGCCAAGCGCGATTGGGCCATTGCGACCAAACGCCTCGAAGGCAAAAACGGCAAAATCGAAAAATTGATCGCCGCGCGTATCGAGTGGAAGGACGGCAAGATGCGGGAGGTGCCCGGCTCGGAATTTGAAATGAAGGCCGACCTGGTGTTGCTCGCGATGGGTTTCGTTTCGCCGGTGCAGGCCATGCTCGATGCTTTCGGGGTCGAAAAGGATGCGCGCGGCAATGCGAAAGCCTTAACCGACGGCGCGGGCAGTTATGCGACCTCCGTCCCCAAGGTTTTTGCGGCAGGCGACATGCGGCGAGGGCAGTCGCTGGTCGTGTGGGCGATCCGCGAAGGCCGCCAATGCGCGCGCACAGTCGATGAATTCTTGATGGGGGCGTCAACATTGCCGCGTTAACGCGGCAATGTTGGCGCCCCCTTGGGCAAAAGCAAACTAGGAGCGTTCCGACGCTCCCCGTACCCCTCCCCCGACGGAGCCGATTTATAGTCGGCAATAAGCTACGGCAGCAACGTCCTCACAAAAATTACTGGCACCAGTCAAGAATGCACAAACTCGAAAACGATACTTTCATCCGCGCACTGCTGCGCGAGCCTACTCCATACACGCCCGTCTGGCTTATGCGGCAGGCGGGCCGGTATTTGCCTGAATATAACCAGACGCGTGCGCGCGCAGGCAATTTCCTCGCGCTGTGCAAGAACCCCGACCTCGCGACCGAAGTCACGCTGCAACCGCTCGCGCGATATGCGCTCGACGCAGCGATCGTGTTCTCCGATATCCTCACCATTCCGGATGCCATGGGCCTCGGCCTTTATTTTGCCGAAGGCGAAGGTCCGCGGTTCGAGCGGCCGCTGCGCGAAGAATGGGAAATCCGCGATTTGACCGCACCGGATCCCACGGTCCATCTGCGCTATGTGCTAGATACCGTGAGTCAGGTGCGACGCACGCTGGCCGGCAGCGTCCCGTTAATAGGATTTTCCGGCAGCCCGTTCACGCTCGCCTGCTACATGATCGAAGGTCGCGGCAACAGTGACTTTGCGACGGTCAAAAAGATGTTATACCAACGTCCCGATCTTCTGCACCGAATACTCGACGTCAATACAAGCGCAGTGGTCGCTTACTTAAATGCGCAGATTGAGGCCGGTGCGCAAGCGGTGATGGTGTTCGATACGTGGGGCGGCATGCTGTCACACGCTGCGTATCAGGAGTTCTCACTTGCCTACATGCGCCGGATTATTGCCGGTTTGAAACGCACTCACGCAGGTGTGCGCATACCCAACATTGTGTTCACAAAGGGCGGTGGCGGTTGGTTGGAAAGCATTGCGGCGATTGGTTGCGATGCGATTGGCCTTGATTGGACCGTTGACATCGGGGCCGCGCGAGCGCGCATAGGCACGCGCGTTGCGTTGCAGGGCAATCTCGACCCAACGATATTGCTGACAAATCCGGAAGTCGTGTGCCGCGAAGTCGAAGCAATTCTTTCGAGCTATGGCAAGGGGAGCGGGCATGTGTTCAACCTGGGCCATGGAATTTCCCAATACACTCCGCCCGAAAACGTATCGGCGCTGATCGAGGCCGTGCGCGGGTCTAGCGTCCAGTACCACTGAAAACCCGCGCCAGTTGTGGCTTTGCGGGATGCTTCCCGCGCAAACTTATGCACAGCAACGGTTTGCGGGTGCCGGCCAAAATACAACACTGTGGTATAGCTTGGGGCTGTATTATAAGACATTGATTAAAATAGTTTTTTATTTAATATATAAAAATCATAAGAAAATCAGGCCGCCTTTACCCGCGAGCCAAGCCCGGCTGCCTGAATATTAATCAACATAGTTATCCACAAACGTACCGGCATTATGAAAATCTCTATCCGATAAACCAGTTGCGGATAATTTTGAGAATTCACTGTAGCGTTTAACGCTAACCTGCAATGCGCATGACGCCATCATGAAATTTGTCCGCGTTGCACTCGATGTGCCACTTCCAACGCTGTTCGATTACGCCGTTACTGCCATCGGCGATGACGATATCGGCAGACGCGTGCTGGTGCCATTTGGAAGAAAAATTGCGGTTGGCGTGATCATGGAGATCGCGGATTCCACCGCGCTCGCGCCACAACGCGTACGACGCGTGCTCAGCATTCAACGCGACGTGCCACCATTGCCGGAAGACGTGCTCGAGTTGCTCAAGTTTTGCAGTGACTATTATCATCATCCGCTGGGAGAGGTGGTCCTTAACTCGTTGCCGACGCGCTTGCGCCGCCGCCAGCTGTTGAAACTCCACGTAACCAAGGCGTTCCGCCTGACCAGTGCCGGTCACGGCATAGACCCCGCCACGTTGCCGGCGCGCGCAAAAATCAAGCGCGAATTATTCGCTTTAATGCGCAACGCTGATAATGCTGTCGACGAAGCGAAGATTTACTCGATTGCGCCGAGTGCGCGCGTCACCTTGAAGGACATGCTTGATCTCGGCTGGGTGGAACCCTGCGCGGCCGAACTTCCGTCTGCCACAATGGCGACATTGCAATTGGCGCCCGGCCCGGCGCTCACCGACGAGCAGAATACCGTCGTCGAATCGGTGCGCGGCGCAGGCAGCGGTTTTACGCCCTGGTTACTCAGAGGCGTTACAGGTAGCGGGAAAACCGAGGTTTATTTGCAGCTGATCGCGGACGCGCTTGCGCGCGGGAATCAGGCGTTGGTGCTGGTACCGGAAATCAATCTGACGCCGCAGCTCGAGGCCTTGGTGCGCACGCGCTTTCCCTCGGCAACCATCGTATCCCTGCACAGCGGCCTCAACGAGAGCGAGCGCTTACATGGATGGCTCGCCGCGCAATCCGGGAGCGCGGCGATCGTGCTCGGCACGCGGCTCGCGATATTTACGCCGCTACCCAAACTCGGTTTGATCGTCGTCGACGAGGAACACGATGCATCCTTCAAGCAAATGGACGGGCTACGCTATTCGGCGCGCGATCTTGCTTTAGTGCGCGCCAAAG
>CAZEAX010000373.1:4044-5180 GCA_964510405.1 uncultured Streptomyces sp.
TCTTGCTGGGGTCGGCGACGCCTGCGCTGGAAACTTTTCAAAAAGCCGCAACCGGAAGTTACCGCTTGCTGGAAATGACCCGGCCCATCAACGCGATGCCTGCCGATATCGACTATATCGATACCCGCAACGCGCCGCTGATCGATGGCTTATCGCAGGAACTGCTGAAGGCGATAGCCGCGACAGTGAAGCGCGGCGCGCAAAGCCTGGTGTTCATTAACCGGCGCGGCTATGCGCCGGTACTCATGTGCAGAAGCTGCAACTGGACTGCGGACTGCGAGCGTTGCTCCGCCAAGCTCGTGATGCACGCGACTGGCCACCGCCTCCACTGCCACCATTGCGGTCACCAGGAAGCTATCCCGGCGGCATGTCCGAGTTGCGGCAACCACGATTTGCTGCCGCTGGGTCAGGGTACGCAACGTATCGAATCCGCGCTCGCCCGCACATTCCCCAGCGCACGGATCTTGCGCGTCGATCGCGACAGCACCCGCCGCAAGCACGCGTGGCGGCAGATGCGCCGGCAAATTCACGCGCAGGAAGTCGATATCCTGGTGGGAACCCAGATCCTCGCTAAAGGACATGATTTCCCCCAGTTGAACCTGGTTGGCGTCATCAATGCCGATAGTTCTCTGTACAGCACGGATTTCCGCGCAGGTGAACGCCTGTTTGCCCGGTTGACCCAGGTTGCGGGCCGGGCCGGGCGCGGAAGCACTCGCGGTCGAGTGTTGATACAAACCGAGTTTCCGCAACATCCGCTCTACCAAGCGCTTAGCCGCCATGACTATCCGGCTTATGCGCAGGAACTTTTGACCGAACGCAAGCAGGCCGGTTTTCCGCCATTCGTCTATCAAGCCGTACTGCGAGCGGAAGCGCCGCAGTTAGTCCTTGCACTCGACTTTCTCGCACGCGCCGTGCACACGGCGACCGGCCTCGATTCTGCAGTCACGCTTTATGATCCCGTTCCGGCGAGATTAGTCCGGCAAGCAGGGCTGGAACGCGCGCAATTGACCGTGCAGGCGCCTTCGCGCACCGTTTTGCAGAAATTTTTACGCACCTGGTATGAGCGCCTTTACGCTGCTGGTGAGCGCAAAGTGCGCTGGGCGATCGACGTCGACCCTCTTGAGCTATGAGCGGGC
>CAZEAX010000374.1:0-5175 GCA_964510405.1 uncultured Streptomyces sp.
GGTGACGACGTTGCCGGCCATTACGGTGATCCGCGGATACGCGTCGTGGAATTTCGCGACGAATTCGACGAAGCTCTCGGTGTAACCGTTGGCGACGTCGATGCAGACGTAGCGGATTGCGTCGCCGGCGCGGTGCATCACCCGCGCGAATTTGTCGCGGTCATTCTTGGTGATGCCCATCGAATAAAACGCGTTCGACTTGGTCTTGAGCGTTTTGAAAAAGGCAACGAGCTCGTCGACGCCGTAATGCTTGTGCAGCGCGACCGACAGGCCGAACGGCGCGAAGGCGCGCGCCATCTCGAAGGTGCCGACGGTGTCCATGTTGGAGGCGATGACGGGCACGCCGCTATAGCTGCTGGCCGAATGCTTGAAGCTGAATTTGCGCGTGATGTCGACTTCCGCGCGCGAGGGCAGCGCCGAGCGCTTGGGGCGGATCAGCACGTCCTTGAAGTCGAGCTTGATTTCGTGGTCTATGTGCATGGGAACTCTGTCGTGGGAAAAAGCCGGTATCAGCATCCGCTACGCATGCGTTGCCGTCAAGCCGGCGGCGGGAAAGCGTTATGATAAGCATGCATCGACGTAAAGGAGGGGAGATTCATGACCAAGCCGATCACACAATCCGTGACGCTGCCGGCGTCGGCCGCGTCCTTGTACCGGATGTATCTCAATTCCAAATCGCATGCCGCGATGACCGGCGGCAAAGTTACGATCAGCGCGCGGCGCGGCTCGAAGTTCAGTGCGTTTGGCGGCCTCCTGTGGGGGCGCACATTGCATACCGTGCCCGGGCACCTGATCGTGCAGGCGTGGCGCTCGGCGAATTTTCACAAAAAGGACGTCGACTCGACGCTGATCCTGCGGTTTGTTCCGCTCGGCGCAAAAAAGGCGCGCGTAGAACTCACGCACGTGAACGTCCCGCCGCAGGACCATCGCGGCGTCACCAACGGCTGGAAGAAATATTATTGGGGACCGTGGCGGCGATATTTGACCCGCCGGCGATCCGGGGGGCGTATTACAATCGCGGGCAGATAAAAGGGGGAGTTCAAATGCGCCCGTTATTCGATACCGTGGTCGAGATTTCACTATGGCTCGCGTCGCAGAATTTCTTCGTCACGCTGCTGCTGATCCTGATCCCCTACGTGTTCATTGCGTTTCCGGTCCAGTACTGGATCCGCAAGTTGCTGAAAAAGCACGAATTCGAGAACAACGATTTCGCCTACCCGATGGTGGCGGGCATCCTGAACGGCGTGACCGGCCTCACCATCGCGTTCGTCGTGGTCACGTTGTGGAACCACCATCGCGAGCAGGACGGCATCCTCAAAAAGGAAGCGCAGGCGATCGAAAACATCCACATGGATTTGCGCAACGATACCGGCAAGATGCGCGAGGCCGAGCGCGCGCTGGTTTTATACGTGCAGACCGTCGCCACCATGGAATTCAACGAGGAGACGCGCCAGGCGGGCTCGGAGGACGCGGTCAAGTACCTCGACGAAATCTACAAGATCTGCCAGAGCATCAAGGACCCGTTGGTGCGCTCGCACGCGATGAGCGAACTCGCCAACGTGAGCAGCTACCGGCATCAGCGTTTGTCCGGTACTTTTCACAGCCCGATCCACCCGGCGCTGTGGCTGACCGTCGTGATGCTGACGATGCTGACCATCATCAACGTGATCATGTTCAATTCCAAGAAGAGCGGTTACATATCGGCATCGATCGGGTCGCTTGCCTACGCGCTGATCCTGACACTCGCCAACCAGCTCGAATATCCGTACCTGGGACCGCTGTCGGTATCCATAGATCCGCTGTACCTGCTGCTGCAGAAATATGAAAATCCGTAGTTCCCGAAGGAACTTGCGCGGTCGATGCTGTCTATAGGCTCAGGCTCCAGTATCATTCGTGCACCAGCCGGGCCGCGTAAGGAAATATCGTGTACGCCGACCAAGCATACGGCGCGTTAGGCCATCATTAAACAGGAGGTTTCTATGGACCAGCAATCAGTCATTCGCACCGCACTGATGGGACTCGTCGCCCTCGGCGTCGCGGGTACCTCTACCGTGCAGGCGCAAGCGACCCCCAAGGAAAAATGCTACGGGGTGTCCAAGGCCGGCCAGAACGAATGCGCGGCCGGCAAAAACTCGTGCGCGGGCACGTCCAAGGTCGACAACGATCCGAGCGCCTGGAAACTGGTCGCCAAAGGCACGTGCGAAAAAATGGGCGGCAAGCTGGCGCCACCGAAGACTTAATCGCCGGCCGTCATTCGCGCATGGGCGGGGATCCGGCGCGCTTCTGGATGCCTCCGTCTTGCGCGCGCAAACCGCTACTTGCGGAATATCGCTTTCGGTATCATCGCGTGGACGCCTTTGGTGACATCCACCACTTGCGTTACGTGCAGGTCCATCGTCGCGCTCATCAGCATGTAAGCGTCTTCGCGCGACAAGCCTTTGGTTTGCGTCAGGAAGTTGAGCATCTCCTTGATCGCCATTTTGGCGGCGACATTCAAATCCGGATCGAGCCCGATTGACATGTAGTGCGTCGGCGTTTCTGCGCGCGGCCAGAGCGTTTTCATCCCTTTGTGCAGGATCACCTGGACCTCGCCCTGCAACGAAGTCTCGATCGCGGATTGGCCGACTTCGCCGCTGCCTTGGGCGGCGTGGCCGTCTGCGATCGACAGCAGTGCGCCCGTCGCGTGCACGGGCAGGAACAGGCTTGTGCCCGGCTGCAGATCGTGGTTGTCCATGTTGCCGCCGTGCACGCCCGGAATGCTCGCGTTGATGCGGCCCATCGAGAGCGGCGGCGCGACGCCGATGTCGCCCCAGAAAGGTTTGGCCGGAATGACCACGCCCGGCGCGAAGTCGACCGTTTTTTTGTCGACGTCGATCCACAACACCTTGTCGCGCGAGTACGGAAATTCTTCCGGGATCGAGCCGCGGCCCGCGCGAAAACTCATCGCCGCGATCGGCAGCCACAGCTCTATCGCGCGGATTTTTACCTCGATCGTGTCGCCGATCTCGGCGCCGCGCACGTAAATCGGGCCGACCAGCGATTGATCGCCGCGCGCGGAACCTTTCACGCCTTCGAAAGCGGCGAACAATTCCTGCGGGATCTTTTCCCTCGGTATGCCGAGCTCTTCGAAATAAGCGGGATGGCCGGTTGCGGTTTTGAGCCGCACGATGTCCCCCGAGTCGATCTCGAGCGCGGGCTTCACGGCCGCGTCGAAGTAGCCGTACTGGATGTTTTTCGGCACCGGCAGCAGCTCGTGAGTTTTTTGCGCGTGGACGGACGGCATGCCGGCGGCCAGAGCAAATGCGAGACCGAGCAGATGCGAAGTTGCGTGCTTCATGATGGACTTCCTTTATTGTGGTTCGTATTTTGCGTTATGAATTCGAGCGTCGCCTGCGCGCAGCGCTCCGGGTCGGTCGCCGCGACATGATAGGAATTCCCCGGCAGCACCAGGAGGCGCGAATCGCGGATGGTTTTCTGCCATGCGCGATTGACTTCGACCGACGCGAGTCCGCTTTCTTCGGTGGTTATCACGAGCGTCGGGCAAACGATGTTCGGCATGTCGGCGGTGATGTCGACGCACGCAATGGTGTGGATAAAACCGAGTTGCGACGACAACGCGGTGCGGCCCATGAATTTCGTCCACCAGTCGGCGCCTTCTTTGGGAAATCCGTCGCCGAGCCGTCCGGCCATGCTGCGGCGCGCCCAGTGCTCGATACCCTTCGTTTCGAATTCTTCCGTCCACTCGGGCAGGCGCTCCTTCGCGCCGGGACGAAACGGCGGCGGCGTGCCGATAACCGTCAGCGTCGCGACGCGCGATTGGCGCCGCGCGGCGAATGCGCGTGCGACAGTGCCGCCGATCTTGGCGCCGACCAGGTGGAATCTCTCGCTGCCGAGATGGTCCATCAGCCGGCAGTAGTCGTCGATGAGCGCATCGAGCGTCCACGGATACTCGCGCGGCATCGGGGTGGAACGCCCGAATCCGCGCATGTCGGGACGCACTACGCGATAGCGGCGCGCGAGCTGCGGTATCCACGCGTACCACGCCTGACCGCTTTCGCAATTGCCGTGCAGCAGCAGGATGGTTGCGGGCTGCGTCCACGGGTCGGTGAAATCGTCGACCTCGTAATAAAGCTCAAGATCCGGAGTCTTCAGTGTCGGCATAAGTGGTTTCGAATGTTGGACGAGTCAGGCCGCGAGCGCGCTTTTAAGCACGCGAATGTAGTTGCCGCCGAGCAGCATCCCGAGATCGGCGTTGCCGACGCCGCGTTTGGCCATCAGCTCCGCGAGTTCGAAAAATTCCCGGTAGGTTGGCACCACCATGTTGGTCATGCCGTCCATGTCGGTGCCGACGCCGGCATGCGCGATGCCGAGCGTCTCCGCGAGTTCGAGCAGCGCATCGGCGTAGCGATCGAGCGTCGGGTACGAGCTGCCGTTGGCCCAGATGCCGACCACGCCGCCTTTCTGCGCGATTTTGCGCGCGAGCGGCAGATGGATCGACCGCGCGGACGCGACGCGCTGCGTGTAATAGGGCTCCGTGCTGCTCACCTGACCGTGCGAGTAGATCACGGGCAGCGTGGACAGTTCGAGCGCCTGCTCGATCAGAGACGAGGTGCCGTGCGCGACGTCGATCAGGATGCCGAGCCGGTTGCACGCACCGACGACGTCGCGGCCGAAAGCCGACAGCCCGTTGTAGCGCGGCGCCTCGGTCGAGATGTCGCCGATCTCGGACACGCGGTAATGCACGAGTTGCAGATGTACGAGGCCGCTTTTGCGCGCGGCTTCGAGCCGGTGCAGATCGCCTTCGAGGAAGTCGCCGCCTTCGGCGGCGATCACGGCGGCGGGGGCCCGCCTGGCGAGAACCTGCTCGAATGTTTCGACCGACACGATTTCGGTCAGGCCTTCGCGCTGGATGGTCGCGTGCAGGCGGCCAAGGCGCTCGTCAAAATTCGCGGCAAGTTCCCCCGGTCGCGCTTCGCGCGTCACGGTTATGCGGCCCTTGATCGTCTGCGTCACGGGCCGGTCGGTGGCGATGGCGCGCGCGACGATCAGCAAGCCGTTGTCGGCCATCAGTCCGCGCATATTGTCGAGTCGCCGCCCGACGCCGGCATGGCTGTGCATGTCGGCGAATTTAAGCACGGGATCCTCGGCACGCGAGGACAACGGGGCGAACGCGAG
>CAZEAX010000375.1:0-5174 GCA_964510405.1 uncultured Streptomyces sp.
TCGCCGAGCGTGCCCGGGCTGTAGGTCACGTATTTGCGGTTGTCCTGCGCCACCCAGCGCACGGTGCGTCCCTCGACCTGCGCCGACGTCACGCGCCCCTGCTTGACCTCGTCCATGAACTGCGAGTACGGGATGACGCTTTGCGCGGCCTGGCGGTTGCTGAATTGATTGAACACCGTCATCAGCACGACCGCGATGACCAGCCAGATTGCCACATTTTTGATCAGATTATTCAACGTGAGTCCTTATGACTTAGTGCCCGCTAACACCCGTATCTGGTTCAATTCTAAACCGTTTTCCGGTTGATTGTTAGCGACGCCCGAATCGGGTAGTTGCATCAAATACAAAGCTTACGCGCCAAGCGGCGATGCGCGCCGGCAACCGGGTATCGATTTAATCCGCTCTTAGCGCAAGTACGGGCGCGCATACCCCCTTCAAATGCCGGCCTTACGCTCCTTGCCCAACAGGTATAACTCGTTGCTGCGGCCGCGCGAAGCCTCCGGCTTGCGCGTGACTACGTGGTTGAAACGACTGCGCATCTCGCGCAGAAACTCCTGGAACCCGGAACCCTGGAACACTTTGACCAGCAGGCTGCCGCCCGGTTTCAAATGCTTTACGGCAAATTCGAGCGCGAGTTCAGCAAGATGCATCGCGCGCGCCTGATCGCTCAGGGCGATACCGCTGATATTGGGCGACATGTCGCTTAATACAAGGTCTATCGCACGGCCGGCCAGTTCACGCTCCAGCGCCTCAACCACCGCGTCCTCCCGGAAGTCGCCCTGCAGAAAGGTGACGTTGCGCAGTGAGTCCATCGGCAACAGATCGAGCGCAATCACGCGGCCGCCCGCCCCGAGCTTGGCGGCGGCGACCTGCGACCACCCGCCGGGGGCGGCGCCCAGATCGACCACGACCATGCCCTGCTTCAGCAGCTTGTCGCGCGCGGCGACCTCGATCAACTTGTACGCGGCGCGCGAGCGATAACCTTCGGCCTTCGCGCGCTGCACGTAGACGTCGTTGATGTGCTCCATCATCCACTGTTTGCTGGTCTTGGTCCGTTTCATCGGTTACGATGCCGCCATGATTCTTGAACTCACCTCAGCGCAACGCCGCGAATTGCGCGCCCGCGCTCACGCGCTCAACCCGGTCGTCATGGTCGGTGACGCCGGTCTGACCACGCCGGTGATGAACGAAATCCATCAGAACCTCGCCAGCCATGAACTCATCAAGATCCGCGTCATGGCCGACGAGCACGCGACGCGCGATCGCTTTCTCACGGAAATCTGCACCACACTGCACGCGGCGCCGGTCCAGCACATCGGCAAGATTCTGGTCATCTTCCGACCGCGGCCGGCCGAAGCCGTCGCCGCACCCAAAAAGAAAACGAAGCCCCGACCAAAACCGGCCCGCCGCACCAAGCGCAGCTTTCAGCATTGATTGCGCGGCGCCCCGGCGCGCGCGGTCATCTCGAACTGCGCGCGTGCAGCCAAACGAGCAGTATCCCCAGCACGCTTTGAATCAGATAAAGGACGCTGGCGACGCCGTGCCACGCGGCAAACCGGTCGCGAAACACGCTTTCCATCACACCCTTCGGCAATGCCTGGTCCTTCAAGCCCGCGAGTATGGGCTGCACGCCGAATTCACCGGCCAGCGTCAGCAGCAACAACGCGAGCACGATCCAGAATATGCCGTGCTTGAATGACGCACCGCCAAAACGCACGAGGCGAAACAACAAAAGATAGACCGCGCAACCGATGCCGACGCAAGCGATCAGCGTAAACAGTTTGCCGGCCAGCATACCGGCCAGCGTGCGATCGGCGAGCGTATAAAAAAGCGTCGGCGCGACGAGATAGCCGATCGCCCACAGACCGCCGATCCAGAGCGTCAGCGCGATTGCGTAAACCGCTTCGGTAAGAGTATTCATCGGGTGGGCAGGAAGGCGGCGGAATGCTTGCGCTGACGAGCCGCGGGCGCACGCGCGCCGCCTAAATGTATTTTACGTCCCTGATCTCGTACTCGCGCACGCCGCCCGGCGCCTTGACTTCGGCCACGTCGCCCGGATGCTTGCCGATCAGCGCGCGCGCGATCGGCGAACTGATCGAAATCTTGCCGTGTT
This sequence comes from uncultured Streptomyces sp., assembly GCA_964510405.1. Lineage (GTDB taxonomy): Bacteria > Pseudomonadota > Gammaproteobacteria > Burkholderiales > SG8-41 > PALSA-1004. The sequence continues at coordinate 2,114 of CAZEAX010000375.1, forward strand.
TGATATCGGCCTCGTCGTCGCCGACGATCTGGTAAGTCACGACTTCGCTGTTGTTCATGTCTTCGAGCTCGATGGTGGCGCCGAATACGCAGCCGCCGTCGGAATCGATCAGCTTCGGGTCGATGACCTGCGCATTCGACAACTTGCTCTCGACCTCGGCGATGCGACCTTCGATGAAACTCTGGCGCTCCTTGGCCGCCGCGTACTCGGCATTTTCCGACAAGTCGCCGTGCGCGCGCGCCTCCGCGATTGCCGCGATGATCGCGGGCCGCTGGACCGTTTTCAATTCCTGCAATTCGGCGCGCAGCTTCTCGGCGCCGACGACGGTCAATGGAGTTTTTGCCATGTTGGTTTGTCCCGTTACGCTTCCACTGCTGCCGCCGCCGCGATGCGGCGGTGCAGGCCCTGCACATCATAGGCCGTCAGCACCCGCGATTGTTGCATACCCGTGCAGGCGGCGCGCGCGCCCGCCAGCGTCGTGTACAAAGTGATCCGCGCCTGCAACGCGGCGCGGCGGATCACGTAGGAGTCGCGCACCGCGGTGCGCTTTTCCTCGACGGTGTTCAGGATCAGCACGACATCGCCGTTCTTGATCATGTCGACCACGTGCGGCCGGCCCTCGGCGACCTTGTTGATCGGCAGCACCGCCAGACCATCCGCCGCCAGCGCCGCCGCCGTGCCGCGGGTCGCGACCAGCTGAAAACCCAACGCAACGAGATCGTGCGCGATCGCCACCGCAGCCGGCTTGTCCGCGTCGCGCACGCTGATGAACACCTTGCCTGATTCCGGCAGGCGGTCGCCCGCCGCGAGCTGCGACTTCACAAACGCCTCGCCGAACGTGGCGCCGACGCCCATCACTTCGCCGGTGGATTTCATTTCCGGGCCGAGTATCGTGTCGGCGCCCGGGAACTTGATGAACGGAAACACCGCTTCTTTGACCGAAAAGTACGGCGGCACCACTTCGTGCACGCTGTTCTGGTCCGCGAGCGAAACACCGACCATGCAGCGCGCGGCGATCTTGGCGAGCGCGAGCCCGGTGGCCTTCGACACGAAAGGCACCGTGCGCGAGGCGCGCGGATTGACTTCAAGCACGTAGATCACGCCGCTCTGGATGGCGAACTGCACGTTCATCAGGCCGACGACTTTCAGCGCATGCGCCATCGCGATCGTCTGTTTGCGCAAATCGTCCTGAATTTCAGGTGTCAGGCTGAAAGGCGGCAGCGAGCACGCCGAGTCGCCCGAATGCACGCCGGCCTGCTCGATGTGTTCCATGATGCCGCCGATCAGCACCGCCTTGCCGTCGCAGATCGCGTCGACGTCGACTTCCGTCGCGTCGTTCAGAAAGCGGTCGAGCAGCACCGGCGAATCGTTCGACACCTTGACCGCCTCGCGCATGTAGCGCTCGAGATCGGCCTGCTCGTGCACGATCTCCATCGCGCGGCCGCCCAGCACGTAAGACGGGCGCACCACCAGCGGATAGCCGATCTCGGAGGCGAGTGCCAATGCCTTCTGGCTGCTGCGCGCGGTGCGGTTGGGCGGCTGCTTCAGCTTCAGCTTGTGGATCAGCTTCTGGAAACGCTCGCGGTCTTCGGCGATGTCGATCGACTCGGGCGAGGTGCCGATGATGGGCACGCCGTTGGCCTCGAGGTCGCGCGCGAGTTTCAGCGGCGTCTGCCCGCCGTACTGCACGATCACGCCGTACGGCTTCTCGACGTGCACGATTTCGAGCACGTCCTCCAGCGTCAAAGGCTCGAAGTACAGCCGGTCGGACGTGTCGTAGTCGGTCGATACCGTTTCCGGATTGCAGTTGACCATGATGGTTTCGAAACCATCTTCGCGCAGCGCGAGCGCCGCGTGCACGCAGCAGTAATCGAATTCGATGCCCTGCCCGATCCGGTTGGGCCCGCCGCCCAGCACGATGACTTTCCTGCGGTCCGTCGGCGCCGCCTCGCATTCTTCCTCGTAAGTCGAGTACATGTAGGCGGTATTGGTCGCGAACTCCGCGGCGCACGTGTCGACGCGCTTGTAAACCGGCCGGATGCCGAGCGCATGGCGGTGCGCGCGCATTTCGGCTTCGGTCGATTTCATGAGGTAAGCGAGGCGACGGTCGGAGAAACCCTTGCGCTTCAGGCCGCGCAGGGCCGGCGCGTCGAGATCCGCGATTTTCTTGTCGTCGAGGTCCATCTCGAGATCGACGATTTCCTTGATCTGCGTGAGGAACCACGGGTCGATCCTGGTGAGCTGGAAAACTTCTTCCAGCGTAAAACCGTTCTCGAACGCGTCGCCCACGTACCAGATGCGCTCGGGCCCCGGCTCGCCGAGTTCCTTCTCGATGGTTTCGCGGTCGGTGGTTTTCTGATTCATGCCGTCGGCGCCGACTTCGAGCCCGCGCAGCGCTTTCTGGAACGATTCCTGGAAGGTGCGGCCGATCGCCATCACCTCGCCCACCGACTTCATCTGCGTCGTCAGGCGATCGTTGGCCTGCGGGAATTTTTCGAACGCAAAGCGCGGCACCTTGGTCACGACGTAATCGATGGTCGGCTCGAACGAGGCGGGCGTCGCGCCGCCGGTGATGTCGTTGCGCAACTCGTCAAGTGTGTAGCCGACGGCGAGCTTGGCCGCGATTTTCGCAATCGGAAAGCCGGTCGCTTTCGACGCGAGCGCGCTTGATCGCGACACGCGCGGATTCATTTCGATGATCAAGAGGCGCCCGTCGTCGGGATTCACCGCGAACTGCACGTTCGAGCCGCCGGTGTCGACGCCGATTTCGCGCAGGCACGCGATCGACGCATCGCGCATGATCTGGTATTCCTTGTCGGTCAGCGTCTGCGCCGGCGCCACCGTGATCGAGTCGCCGGTGTGCACGCCCATCGGGTCGAGGTTCTCGATCGAGCAGACGACCACGACGTTGTCGGCGTGGTCGCGCATCAGCTCGAGCTCGTACTCCTTCCAGCCCAGGATGGACTCCTCCAGGAGCACCTCGGTGGTCGGTGAGGAGTGCAGCCCGGTGCCGGCGATCCGGCGCAGCTCGGCCTCGTTGTAGGCGAACCCGGAGCCGAGG
>CAZEAX010000376.1:0-5166 GCA_964510405.1 uncultured Streptomyces sp.
AGACCGAAATACGCGGCCGCTTCGGCGCCGACATCACGCCGCAGCGCCTCGCGATGGGAGAATTTCCACGGGGCAGCCGGATCATTCCCAATCCGTATAACCGCATTCCGGGTTTCAGCGTCCGGCACCACCATTTTGTACCGGGATTTCCGCAGATGGCGTGGCCGATGATGGCGTGGGTGCTCGACAACTGGTATGCGGACCAGCACGCTGCCGGCAGTGTCGCCGAAAGCGCAATCGTGGTGCGGGGCGCGGGCGAAAGCCAGTTGATCGATCTCATGAACGCGACACTCGCGCATTTTCCCGGACTGAAGGTCTTCAGCCTGCCGCACATGAGCGAAACCGATCGCTATATCGAACTCGGCGTGCGCGGCGAGGCGCAACGCGTGCCCGCGGCAATTGCCGAACTCAAAACTGGAGTGATCGGACTCGGTTTCACATGGTCCGATACGCCCTAGCGCGGCACGGCCGAAAAAAAACCCCGGTTCCCCGGGGTTTTTGTTTTGCAGCTAACGCCGGAATTAAGCGGCTTTTTTCTTCGTCGCGTGGACGGCCTGGGTCGTCGCGGCTTCGACATTCGCCTGGGTCATTTCGGCAAACTGCTTGGCCGATTTGGACAGGTTGTCGTAGGCCGAGTTGACGGCGGTAATCGCCGACTTGACCGCGGCGACGGCGACTTCGGAACCGGCCGGGGCCGATTTCACGACTTTGTCGAGGCTCGTCACCACTTGCTTGTTGAATTCGGCGACTTGCTCTTCAACCAGCTTGTTGATTTCCGACTGGGTCGTCGCGGCGACGTCATATACGCTCTTGCAGTAACTGGTGGCTTTTTCCATGGTCGGCTGCGCCAGCGTGTTCTTCAGTTGCGCGAGTTCCTGCACATCTTTGATTTCGGTCAGCGCTTTGGCTTGCTGCACGCCGTCGGCGAACGCGCTCTTCGCGGTTTTGAGTTGCAACTCGAGCATGCGCTCGGCGCCTTCCAGAGCGATGCCGGCAAAACGGACTGCTGCTTCCAGATTGGCTTTATTGAGTGCCATGAATTGTTCGGGGGCTTGGAACATGATCAATCTCCTTGTCAGTAGAACATTAATATCTTCTGCTAGATTGCTGTAATCCGGGTGCTGCTGCGTTCGTTTGTTGCGATGCACAATTCCAATTATATGGGCTTGCTACGCCAAGTCAAGTATTTTTTATTGCGTTGCACAAAATAGGCCTGCGGCAGCTGAAATTTTGACTTATCGGGCTTGGACGGATAGGATAAAAACGTTTCCCAATCAGGCAGCTACAGGGGGAAACCCGACTCGGTTGACAAAAAAATAAGCACTCACTTATGCCACATGCCATACCCGAAGCATTGCCCGCGCCTGAAGTCAGGCTAGTCACGACGCCCGGCCGCGCGCGCTGTTTCGAGCTGAGCGGAGCATGGAATTTACGCGGGCTGGAAAGCCGCCTGGCTGAACTTACCCCGCGCCTGGCTGAGTATGTGACCGATAACGGCGCGGTGTGGGATTTGCGTGGCATCGACGTATTAGATCATGCGGGCGCAATGGTGCTATGGCGGGCCTGGGGTCGCCGGCGGATCCCCAACCTCACGCTGAAATCCGAGCACGAAGCCGTGTTTCATCACCTGGATATTCCGCCGGAGCCGGTCGCGGCGGGTGCCGCCCACGATCCACTTTGGTTGGTCGTCAAGGTCGGGCGCAAAGTAATGAGAGTGCTGGACCATCTCGCGACCATGGTTGCAGTCCTGGGCCAGGTCGTGCTGGATGCGATTTATCTGGTACGGCAGCCGGCCCGCATTCCATGGCGTGAGATTTCTTCCAACATCTATCGCACCGGCACCCAGGCGTTGGGCATTACCGCGCTGGTCGGATTTCTGGTCGGCGTGGTGCTCTCGTATCTGTCGGCGCAGCAGTTGAAGATCTTCGGCGCCGATGCTTTCATCATCAACATCCTCGGCATCAGCGTGATACGCGAGCTGGGTCCCGTGCTCGCAGCGATCCTGATTGCAGGCCGCTCGGGTTCGGCGATCACCGCGCAGCTGGGCGTAATGCGCGTAACCCAGGAACTCGACGCGATGGAGGTGATGGGCATTCCGCAGACTTTGCGCCTGATCCTGCCCAAGATGCTGGCACTCGCGATTTCGATGCCTCTGATCGTGTTGTGGACGAATGCCATCGCGCTGATTGGCGGCATGGTATCCGCGCAGGCCGAGCTCGGGATCGGCTATACCTATTTCCTGTCGAACCTGCCCGACGCGGTCCCGATCGCCAACCTGTGGCTGGGCCTCGGCAAAGGCGTGGTGTTCGGTTTTCTGATCGCGCTGGTGGCGTGCCACTTCGGCCTGCGCATCGAGCCTAACACCGAAAGCCTGGGCATCGGGACCACCAACTCGGTGGTGACTTCAATCACCGTGGTAATTATCGTCGACGCGGTGTTCGCGATAATGTTCAAGGACATCGGGATCAGTTGATGGAAGACTGCATCATAGAAGTGAAAGGGTTATGGACGCAGTTCGGCGAAAACGTCGTGCATCGCAATATCGACCTGTGCGTGCGGCGCGGGGAAATCATGTCGCTGGTGGGCGGCTCCGGCAGCGGCAAAACAACGATGCTGCGCCAGATGCTTGGTCTCGAGCGGCCCGCACGCGGCGAAGTGCGCGTGTTCGGTGTTTCATTGCATGGCGGCGACTCGGGTCAACTGCACAAGCTGCGCGACCGCTGGGGCATGCTTTTCCAGGAGGGGGCGTTGTTCAGCGCGCTCACGGTGTTCGACAACGTGGCATTGCCGTTGCGTGAACTGCGGTTGCTCGACGAAGAACTGATCCACGATCTCGTCATAATGAAATTGGACATGGTCGGCATCGAGCCGCGCCATGCGTCCAAGATGCCGGCCGAACTTTCGGGCGGCATGGTCAAACGCATCGCGCTGGCGCGCGCGCTGGCGCTCGAGCCGGAACTCCTGTTTCTCGACGAGCCGACGGCCGGCCTCGACCCGGACCGCAGCGAAAGCTTCGTCACGCTGATCAAGGAACTGCACCGCGAACTGAACCTGACGGTGGTCATGGTGACGCATGACCTCGATACACTGGTGGCGCTGTCGGACCGGGTCGCGGTATTGTGCGATCAGCGGCTGGAAATCGTCGGCACCCTGGACGAAGTGGTCGCCAACAAGCATCCATTCATCTGCAATTTTTTCATGGGCGAGCGCGGGCGGCGCGCGCTCGAAGCGGTCAAGGCGATAAAGGACATCGTGTCGATGACTTGAGTTCGAATCTGGTGCACGGAAGCCGGGCCGGGGTATTAAAAGGGAGTGGCATTTATGGAAAACAGGGCATATGCGCTGGCTGCGGGTTTGTTTACCCTGCTGCTCGGCATCGGAGTCGTAGCGACCGCGTTGTGGTTCAGCGGCGACACCGTCCAGAACGACGAGTATCTGCTGGTTTCGCACTATCCGGTGTCCGGACTGAACCCGCAGGCACCCGTGCGCTATCGCGGCGTGACCGTCGGCAAGGTCGTGGACATCAAGTTCGATCAGCAGGACGCGCGCGCGATTCTGGTCAAAATCCTGGTGCAGACCGGCACGCCGTTGACGCAGGGAGCGTATGCGCGGCTTGGTTCGCAGGGCGTGACCGGACTCTCGTATGTGATGCTTGACGACGATGGCAAAAAGCCGGCGCCGCTCGTAGCCGAAGGCGGACAACCTGCTCGCATCGAAGTCAGACCGTCGTTCATGGACAGCATAAGCGCGTCAGGGGAGGAACTGGTCGCCAACTTCAATCAGGTGGCGAAGCGGGTGGATACCCTGCTTAGCGACGATAATCAGAAGCAGTTGATCGGCACGCTGCGCAATCTCGACCATGCTACCGGAAAATTTGCGTCGCTCGCGACCTCGATGGAACCGTCGGTCAAAGCGCTGCCCGCACTGATGAACGATGCCGGCATTGCGTTGAAGCGCGCCGATACCTTGCTCGCCAACATCGACCGACGCGTCGATTCGTTCGAGCGCACGGCGAAAAGCGTCGAACAACTGAGCAACAACGGAGCGGCGCTGACGGACGCGATGCTGACGGAAACGGTGCCGCGGCTCAACGTGCTGCTGGACGACGTGCAGCGCTCGTCGCGCGGCCTCGAGCGTTTGTTGAACGAGGTCAACGAACAGCCGGCCAGTCTTATCTTCGGTCGCAATCCGATGCCGCCGGGTCCCGGCGAACCCGGCTTCACCGCGCAACGGGGGACAAAATGAGAATGAGAAATGCAATTATGGTATCGCTGGTGGCCGCGCTCGCCGCGTGTTCGCTCGGGCCGGAGAAGAAGGATGCCGCCGCAACTTATGACCTGGGTGCGGCCTCCGCTGCAACTTCGGGCCAGCCGCGCATCCGGGCGAGCCTGCTCGTGCATGCGGTTGCGGCGCCGAGCTGGCTCGAATCGTATTCGATCGTTTACCGTCTGAATTATCAGGATGCCGCGCGCCAGCTCACCTATGCGAACAGCCGGTGGGCGGCGCCGGCGGCCGCCATGCTGACGCAGCGGCTGCGCACGCAACTGGCGGCGGCCAGCGACGGCGGTATTGTAAATATCGCCGACGGTGCGCGCGCCGAGTACGCGCTGCGCGTCGAGCTTGAGGAGTTCAGCCAGGTGTTCGATACTGCCGATGCAAGCCGGGCGATGATCGTCGCGCGTGCCAGCATCGTCAACGTGCCGCGGCGCACGCTGTACGCGCAAAAGACGTTTACGATCGAGAAGCCCGCGGCAAGCGCGAACGCCGAAGGCGGCGTGCGCGCGCTCGCGGGCGCCAGCAGCGAACTCGTCGATGCAATCGTGGCGTGGACGGCGGCAAGCCTCGCGCAGGACAAGTAGTAAGACCAGCTGCACTTTGCGGGTTCGTATGGAGTATTTTGATGGCTGATACTCTCTTTGCCAAAATCATCAGCCGGCAGATTCCGGCCGAGATCCTTTACGAGGACGACTTGTGCCTCGCTTTCAAGGACGTGAACCCGCTGGCGCCGGTGCACCTGTTGTTGGTCCCGAAGAAACCGCTCGACATGCTGTCGAGCGCCGGCGTCGAGGACCAGGCGCTGCTCGGCCACATGCTGCTGGCGGTTGGCAAGATTACGCGCGAACTCAAAATCGACGGCGCTTTCCGCCTGGTGATCAACAACGGCAA
>CAZEAX010000377.1:0-5162 GCA_964510405.1 uncultured Streptomyces sp.
AGGACGTGGCGCAGCGCTTCGCGAATCAACGGATGATCGTCGACGTTCATGATCTTCATGGCGCTCCTCGGTGTTTATTTTCTTATCGACCTGCACCCATGCCAAATGGGTCAGGTCTGTGCACAGTCTATTACAGATTTTTGACACCGCAAAACGCCGCCGGAAATGGCCGGTTAGATCCAGTTGTCATGTAGACCTTCAGGATCGGGTCCTTAGACTTATTCAAATTCGAGCAGCTAATCAGCATACTTTTCACAACGTGGTTTGCGGCAATGAGCCACGTTGCGTTGCCAGTCCGTTCGTCGACAAGAGCGGGTAGGGTATGTCATGGGTGCTCCTGCCGCGCGCCGCAGTAGGACGAGCCGTCGCAATTCGGACGCGCCGGCCGATTCGGAATTTCTGCTGATCGTAATCACCGCCTTGCTCGCAGTGGCGCTCACTTTGGCAGTATGATTGATCGTCGGTGCCAGGTCGGCGTACGTGTCGGCCGCCGGTTCCAACAATCCGGCAGCCCCGGTGTCGCACATTGCCTCGCTGCCTGCGAACCAACCTCTCGAGATAACACCGCTGCTGCCGGTGTTTTAGCCGGTTGCGTCTTGCCTGTGATTTCAGTTTATATTAAGAGGGGAAACATGCAGGTTTTGCAATTGCGCAGCAGTTATGTAAATCTGGCCTCCGCAAACGGTATTATCCAGGACCATCGACGCTTCCCTGATTGCACTGATAGCGCGGCGCTCGTCACGCGCTGTTATCCTTGCCAGCAGACGCACGTCTATAAGACAATCAGGGCTCGGCAAAGCGCGGGCTTCCTGGTCGCCCTCAATTCCGTCGATGCTTAATGCGCCCGGAAGGGGTGTGATGGTTTATGGCGTGAAATTCATAGGCGCGATGCCTGCGCGTGTGGTGCAGGTCGAGCGTGTAACGCTGAAAAAATCCGGATTTGTACCGAATTCCGTGCTCAATCTGTTACATGTGGAGGTTTTTTTTGCGCTGACAACTGCTTGTGCAGCATCTGGCGTTGCATGTTCGCAAGACTACCCCAGCCGTCCGCTGCGAAACATCGTATCTTATCCGCCGGGGGGCGGGGTCGATGTGGGGGCGCGTATTGTCGCTACGCGACTGGGCGACATCATGGGGCAGATGGTCGTTGTCGACAATCGTCCTGGCGCTGGTGGCAATATCGGCGCGGAAATCGCGGCTAGAGCGACCCCCGACGGCTATACGCTGTTTACCTGCCAGATTGCCTCGCACGCGATCAGTCCTGCGCTCTACAAAAAATTACCGTACGACCCGATAAAGGATTTTGCACCAATTTCGCTGGTCGGTATGACGCCGAACGTGCTGGTCGTGCATCCGTCGTTGCCGCCGAAATCGGTGACCGAATTTATCGCCTACGCCAAAGCCAATCCGGGCAAACTCAATTTTGGATCGTCGGGTGTGGGCGCTTCTCCGCACCTGACGATGGAACTGTTCAAGTCGACGACATCAATCAATCTCGTGCACGTACCCTATAAGGGAGGTGCACTGGCGCTTTCCGACCTTCTAGGCGGACACGTGACGGTGATGTTCGACAATTTGCCCGGGCAGTTGCAAGTCATTAAGACCGCTAAGGTGCGGGCTTTGGGTGTGACCTCGGCAAAGCGCGCGGAGCAGTTACCGGACGTGCCAACAATAAGCGAGGCGGGCGTGCCGGGATTCGAGGTCACCGTTTGGTACGGTTTGTGCGTGCCGGCAACCGTCCCCAGACGCATCATCGCAAAGCTCAATGCATTTGTCGTGCGGACGTTGCATCTTCCCGATGTGAGGGAAAGACTGGAACAAGCCAGTATCCAGCCATCGCCCTCCAGCCCGGAGCAGTTTGCCGCGTACATCGATTCCGAGGCGGCGAAATGGGCGAAAGTAATCAAGGGTGCAGGTCTGAGTGCCGACTGATAATAGTCGCTACCCGAGTCGGGCATTGATAGCGTCGCTCGATTAGCACACGGCGCGGCGGAAATGTGCGATCCCTCCACTGACGCATTGGCCTTTGAGTGCGGGCACCGGCATTGCAGTGTTGATGATTCGGCTCTTGACCCATGGCGCGGTCCACGACGGGTGTTTCGCTCTTAGCAGTGCGGCGAGACCTGCAACGAGCGCGGTTGCCGCCGAAGTTCCGCTGAAGTATCGATATCCGACCCGCATGGAGCCGCGGGGCGCGCGCAACCCGAAATACGGCGTAGTGCTCATTATCGCAACGCCCGGTGCCGAAATGTGTACGCTTTTGCGTCCGTAGTTCGAGAACGTCGCACGCGTTTCGTCGTATCGCGCAATTTTGGACGGCTGGCCCGTGGCCATCACGGTAATGACGTGGTTCATATGTCCGTAGCTGGCGGGCCAGTTCGGGTACCTGTCGATATCGAGCGAGGAATTGCCGGCGGCAACGACGACAAGGACATCGTTTGATTTCCTGCCGGCGTCGGCGATCGCTTGCTCAAGTTCCGGGGTGTGATAGCCGACGTCCCAGGGAAGGCAGATCACGCCCTTGTGCTTCTGGTGTCTGAGCAACCGAACTGCCTCATTGATTCCATTCGCACCATTGGACGGTGAGGGCAGCACTTGCTCGCTGCAAAATTTCACCGAAAGTATCCTGACGCTCGCAGGCCCGGCCGCGCCGGCGATACCGCGGGCATTGTTGGTTTGCGCTGCAATGATTCCGGCGACGGACGTTCCGTGATCGCCGTCCGCGCGCGCCGTGTTGATGACCGTATGCGTCGGGATTTCCACGCGGCCCTGCAGGTCCTCGTGATTGGTTACGACGCCCCGATCGACGACGGCGACGGCGACATTAGAAGCCTTGTTGCCGAGACAACTCCAGGCATCGGGGGCGCCCATATGTTCGAGCGCCCACTGATTCCAGCCCGACCGGGCGTCATCGTAATAGGGATCGTTGGGTTTCATCGGCGCGTACTCCATGAAAAATCGTTGTTCAAAGTGCCGGTGTGCCGCTGATCGTCAAGCGAATTGCGGAAATTCTTTTTTGACGACGGCGATCAGGGATTTGAATTCGCTGCTTGCCGGCAGTGCACCCATCATGCGGTCGATCTCCTTTGCCAGCAGAAACCCGGCTTCGCAGTCGATATCGAAGTGCACGCCGGCAATAACGCGATTGTCGGAGATGCGCCGTGACAACGCGAAGAGACCCGAATGTGTGGCGGTCCAGTTCGGCGGAATCGGCGATTGAGGTACTGCTGGTAGCGCGCGCTTGAGCAGGAACGAGATAAGGTAAGCCTGCAGCGCATGCCCTGCAGGATATGACGCATGCGACGGTGTGTCGAGCATCGGAATGATGGCCGGGCATAGCTGTGCCGGGCGTGCTGCGTTGAACCGTGACTTCAGGCACATCACGGCCATTTCCCCAATTTTTCTTGCCGTGCGGATCAGCAGGTTGGTGTTGTGGTGGCGTCCGGGGTCGACCATCAGCATGCCTTGCCAGTAGTGTATCGTTCCCTCGCCGTCGTCCTGGTCGATGATTTCGGCGAAGCGGTCTTCGCGCTCACCCGCGGCATTGACGACCTCAAGCGCGGCCTGCGCCAGCGTGGCCTTCGTCCAGCCGTTCCAGATTGTTTTGCCGCTCTTTTCGAGGTCGCCTACCCAACCCGGTCTGCGATGGACAAGCTCGTGCAAATAAACCCATGCTTTATGTTCCGGGTCCCAGCGAGCTGCGGGATCGCCTTTGGGATTCGGCGCGTACCCCGGAATTTTCTTGCCGGTGATGAGACCGTTAGGATCGAATGCCTGCCGCGCAATCTTGTACGTGTTAAACCGAATGCGGTTTGCGAGCAAGCTTCCCAAACTCTGGGTTGCATTTGCATTTGCATTTGCGTTAGCGTTGGCGTTTGCATTAGCGTTGGCGTTTGCATTCAGCAGACTCATGGTGTTCTCCCTTGTGGTTTGCGGTAATTCTGGTTCGGATTGCGGGTTTGCCTCGGTCAGTCGGGCAATCCTGCGAGCCTTAGGTGGCTCAGGAACACGGAGCGTCGTTCGGCATCCCGGTACGCGTAATGTTCGATGAAGCGCTTGGCCCGGAAGTTCGGCTGAACGCGCAATAACTGGCGGGCAACTTTCGTGGCTTCATCGATGCGGCCGGCTGCCGCGAGCGCTGCGCAGAGCAGGCGCAGGTTCGCCGTGAAATTCGGGTTTTCGGCCTTCGCTTTGTAGCTCCAATCGATCGCGTCGTCGTACTGGCCACCCGTGTATGCGGCGAGACTGAGTGCAGTGTATGTAAAAAATACGTGACGATCGAGTGGCGACAGATGCAATCCCATATCGGCACGTCGATGAGCTTCTTCCCACTCCCCCATGTAGCTGTACGTCGGGCTTGACCGCGTCCATGCCACGGCGGAGTTTGGGTTCGCGGTTACCGCGCGGGTAAACAAATCGCGCGCCGTGCGGAAATCCCTGGATAGTAATGCCTTGAAATGCCCGGACAGCGCCAGCGACGACGGGTCGATCCGGTCGCGCTCGAGCGCCGCATCGGTCAGTCTGCGGACGGCACGTTCGTCCGCCGCAATATCTGGCGACCAGCCTTGGCCGAGCCGGATCGCGTACCACAGTGCGCTGTAGGCATGCGGCGCCGCGTAGTCTTTATCGCGCTTGATGGACTCCTCGAACATGGCGAGCGCTCCCGCGAACGGTTTGGGTTCGAGTCGATACACCAGATCGAGACCGCGCAAAAAATAGTCGTAGGCGTCGAACTGTTCCGTTGGCTTGCGGGCCGACCGCATGCTTTCCGCCTGCTGGAGATGCGGGGCGATCTTGGCGACGATTTCCTGCGATACCCTGTCCTGAATCCCGAAGATATCTTCGATGGCACCTTCGTCAATCCGGTGCGACCACAGCACTTCTGTGCTTTCGGTGTCGCCGAGGTCCGTTACGATGCGAACGCGCTCGCCGGCCCGGCGAACGCTGCCGGACAACACGTATCGCACGCCGAGTATTTTGCCGATTTTGCGCAGATCGATTTCTTGCCCGCGAAATGCGAGCGTCGAGCTTCTCGATACGACGAACAATTCAGGCAGCGCAGCCAGTGCGTTGACGATGTTCTCGACGATGCCGTCGCCGAAATAGTCCGGACGGCGGGACTCGGCATCGATGAACGGTAGCACCGCAATCGAGGGCCGGCC
>CAZEAX010000378.1:0-5122 GCA_964510405.1 uncultured Streptomyces sp.
CGCCATGAAATAGTGGCGCTTGTAGCGCAGCACGCACACGAGTTCCGTTGCCAGCGCCTCATTCAGCATTTTAATTACCGTCTCGCGGTCGGCCGCGTAGTTGGATGTCACGGCGCCTTCCTCGATGTGCTGGCGCGCGCGCTTGCGCAGCGTTGCGATGTCGGTCAACGGCGGCCGGGACTTCGATACATCTTTAAGCAGGGTCGGTTTCAAGGATTATCCAATCAAGAGGTGGTGAACGAAGCAAGTCATGCGCGGCCGGACTCACAGGGCCGGCACGGGATGCGGCGCGCTCGGCGCTGCTTTGCCGCCCTCGCCTTCCCAGGTCCGCAAATCTTCCTTGTGTTGCAGCAAGGCCTCGCGGCGGGAACTTCGACGTATGATCATTGCGGATACGGCGAGCGTACAGCCGGCCAGCGCCGCGCCGACGATGAAAAGTTTGTTGATCACGTCGGTCCGCCTATTCGAGAGGAACATCGACATCGCTGCCTGCCGACTGGCGACCGAGGCAAAATCCGACGATCACTGCGGCGGCGACCAGCACGCCCGCGGATTGCCACGGATTCGCCCTGACATATGCCTGGGCGGCGTCGCTGGCATACTGCGCCTTGCCGCCGACGGCTGCCTTTGCCCGCGCGAGTTTCGCTTTCACCTCGGCGACCTTTGTCTCGAGCCGCGCGCGGAGTTCTGCAATGCTCTCGGTCGAGGCGCCCGCTGCTTCCCTGATCAATTGGTCCGCGTCTGCAACCACAAGTTTCAGATCGGCCAATAGCTTGTCCCGGTTGCTGTCAAAGTTCGAAGACTCCCGCAGGGTCTTGCCTTGCTTGGCGGCCAACGCATCGTAGACCGCGCGGGTTTCACTGTTCATTTTCAATCTCCTGATGAGTAAAAAGTTAAGGGCCGGACGCTAACGCCGGGTAAAACCTCTGAGCGCCAGTGCGACCGACGCGAGCAGCAATACAGTAAACACAAAATTTTCGAGCGTCACCGCCGCCGGCGGCACGCCGCCCAGGCCCACCGCTTCCGCGGTTACGGCGAGCGCAAACATCACGGCGGCATATGCCCACATCGCATGTTTCGATATATCCAGATCCGGTTGCTGGGAACAGGTCGACTAGAGCGCGGAGCGCCCGCCGATCACCCTGAGCAAAACAACCACGATGGCGATCACCAGCAAGACATGAATGAGGCCGCCCATGGTGTAGGACGTGATAAGGCCCAGCAGCCACAGGATGCAGAGAACAACGGCGATGGTATACAGCATGATGAATTTTCCTTTCTGACTTTGACTGCGGATTAACAGTGGTTCGGACTTACGCCGTCAGCGCTGATTTCAGGGATTGGCCTGAATCTCGCCGCTGACGATTTTCACCTGATCGCCCGTGCGCCAGCTCGAAGCGCTGCCTTCATGCACGACGCGGCTCGAACCATCGTCCAGGCGCACCGTGACTTCGTAGGCCTTGGTGGATTTCACGCGTTTCTCGACTTCGTTGCCGGCGACTGCGCCGCCGGCCGCACCGATGGCGGTCGCGACCGTATTGCCCCGGCCCGATCCCACCTGGTTGCCGAGCAATCCGCCCACCACGGCGCCGCCGACGGCGCCGACGCCGCTGCCGGTGCCCTTGCTGGTAAGCACGCGCGTCGACTCGATCACGCCGCAATTGGCGCAGTGACGGCGGGCCGATGCGGGCTCAGCCGTGCGGTCCGGCGCGGGACGCGCATCGGCAGCCGCACGCGCTGGCGGCGCGTCCGGGTTGGCGGTGTTCGTCGACAGCTTGCCGGGTGCGGCAACGTCCGTGTTGTTATCGTAGGCGCGCCCCATCGAGGTCGGAATCCAGCCCATGATGGCGGCAATGCCGGCGGCGCTGAACAGGACCACCGCGATACCGGCGATCCATATCAGCAGGTGGGGAGATCCGGTGGTTTGTGCGGCTGTATTCATTTAAATCCTTGGTGAGTCTGTCAGCGGGGTCAAGAGAGCCGCGGGTGGTTCCGGATGTCCTCGATCAATGCAGCGATTGTCCGCTGCGCAGGCACTCTTTACTGTGCGTCATCGAACATACCAGCGAAAATTCTCCCGTGTGTACGCCAGCGAACATACGGCGAAAGGTTCTTGCTATAACCTCCTCACGCTGCCACAGTCCGCCCGCGTGGCGTCGAACTTCAACGATGCCATGCGCCCGGATCAGCGGTGTTATTCTCGTTTTCGGCAACGGATAGTCTCTTGGCGGCTCCGTGTGTCGTCCTTGGACGTCCACGCAACATTCACAAGAGCCAAATCCAATGCCAGCCGCAAAACATCCTGCCACCGTAAATCATCTTCTCGCGACCATGCCGCGGCCCGCCTTGCAGCGCATGCTGTCCGGTCTCGAGTCCGTCACGCTGACCTACGGGCAGGTGCTCTACGAACCCGCGGGAAAAATCAGCTACGTATACTTTCCGCTCGATTGCCTGGTATCGCTGCTGACGGCGGTCGACAAAGACCGGATTCTGGAAGTCGGCATGGTCGGCAATGAAGGCATGGTCGGCATGCCGATGGTATTGGGGATCGGCCAATCGGCCGTGCGCGCGCTCGTGCAGGGCAGCGGTACCGCCCTGCGCATGCCGGCGGCGCGTTTCCGCGCGGAATTCAAAAAGAACCTCATGTTGCAACGTGCGCTGTTCCGCTACACGCATTTGCTGATGGCGCAGGTTTCGCAAACCGCGGCGTGCAACCGGTTTCATGAAGCGGACACGCGGCTGGCCCGCTGGTTGCTGATGACCGGCGACCGCCTGCATTCCGCCGAATTCACGCTTACGCACGATTTTCTCGCGCATATGCTGGGCGTGCGCAGAGTCGGGGTCACCAAGGCGGCCGAGGAGTTGCGACGCCGGAAATTGATCGTATACACCCGCGGCAAAATCAAAATCCTGGATCGCAAGGGTTTGGAAGCGGCTGCGTGCACTTGCTACCGCATCGTCAAAGACCTGCAGGACAGCGCGCATCTATAACGTTTGAAGCAGACCAGACGGTGTCCGCAGCCGGCCAACCGGCGAATGGCACGGCAGTACAAACAAAGCGCCGGCCTCCTCAGGCCGGCGCGCCGTTACACCATTGCAGCTGGCGCCTAGCGTCGTTCCTCGCGTCGTTCCTCGCCTTTTCCGACCTGGTTGCCGATCAGGCCGCCGACCGCCGCGCCGCCGACCGTTCCGACCGCGCTGCCGCCCGTCAACACCGCACCCGCAACCGCACCGGCACCCGCACCGACCGCGGTGTCTTTGTCACGCGTCGACATGTCGCCGCATCCACCCAGGCCCAGCAACACCGCTGCCGTAACCGCGCTCACTGCAAAACTATGCATCGTTTTCATATTGATTCCTCGTGGTCTGACTACAGTTAAAAACAATTCGTGCCGGTCGCTCCGCCGCCTACGACTGGCCGAAGCGCGCTTTGGCATCTCTCAAGCATGCGGCCTTCGCGTCGGCCGCAAACGTGTCGCATTTTTCCTTGGCGACGGCGTACGCTGCGTTGCGTTTTTCCGTTGCAGCATCTTCGCGCGTCGCGGCATTTTTTTCGTTCGCGGTGGCGCGCGCAGCGGCCGCCTTGTCGCTGGCGACCGCGTTCGCATCCGCGGTCTTCATGGCCGCCTTCGCGTCGGCCTTCGCGGCGATCTGCGCAGCCTTGGCTTCCTTGACGCAGACATCCTTGTCATTGCCCGCCTTGTCATCGCACTTTTCCATCGCGACGGAATAATCAGCCTCCGCCCTGGCTATGCTGACGTTGTAGCGGTTCTTGCGCGTGGGCTGGTAGCCGTCCTCGAGTTCGGCCTTCGCGACATTTTCCCTGCCCTTGGCTTCGGCCATGCAGATGTCTTTCGCATTGGCCGCGAACGAGTCGCAGCCCGCCTTGGCCGATTTGTATTCGGCCTCGATATTGGTCTTGCCGGATTTGTAATCGGCTTTCGACATGCCGGCGTTCGCGCCCGCGCTGAAAGCGAAAGAAATGGCGGCTGCGATTATGGTGATCTGGAGCTTCTGCATGGTGATTCCTTTAGTGTGTTGTCGCGGGATGCGACTACCGGGCGGGGTGGGCGGGCCTAAGTGATGCGGGAAATTGTGGTCCTTATTCCCATGCCTGTCCGTGCGCTGGCAGACATACCGCCGCATCCGCCGCGCGCTTCGCTGCGTGAGCAACGCCGCCCGCGTTCGTCTTGCTTCGCGGAGACTTATGGCCATCGAAGCCGCTGCTGAAACTCTTCAGCGCGCCGCCGGCAATCAGCAACGGCACCAGCCACCACGCCAGCCGCTCCAGCAGAAACGGCCACCGTTGCTCGTTGGCACGCACATCGAGGAGTTGCCGGTACTCGCTCTCTACGATCGAGGCCCGCTGGTCGGTGGTGAACGCCGGAAATGCCAGCCGATGGCCGTTCGCCATGAGCAGGAGCCGCGGCGTCTCGGACCACAGCGGCGCCGGTGCGCCGCGCACGGACGGCGCCGCGTCTGCGGTGCCGCGCACGATAGCCGACGATTCAAATGAAAATTTGCTCAGAAACTCGGGGTCGTGCGGCACGCCCGACGCGCGCGGCAAATCGATCCATGCCGAGGCCGCCGCGACGAGCGTCCAGATGACTGCCAGCGTCACCCACAGTTGCCACGACTTGCCGATTCGATAAATCATGGAAGGCACTGTGGGCGCGCGGCTTGCCGCGGTCTGTACGCTGGCAATCATAAGCAGCAATTCAGCGTCCTAGCAGTTCGCCGACCGGCTTGAGCGATTCGACGCGATCGCAGATGACTTTGGCAATGGCCACCAGCGGCGCGCCCAGCAGGAGACCCGCTACACCCCATAACCAGCCGAAAAACAGCAAAGCAATGAACAGGACCGCCGCGTTCACGCGCGCGAACCGGCTTTGCAGCCAGGTCATGAATACGAAACCGATGCTGCCAGCCACCACCATCGACGCGCCTGCAACCGCCAGCGCGTCGAGCAGCGAGTTAAACTGAAGAAATGCGGCCACCCCGCTGATCAGTGCGATCAACAGCGGGCCAAGATAAGGAATGAAGTGCAGCACGCCGGCGGCCACCCCCAACACGCCCGCCTGTTCGAGGCCCAGCGCGGCGAGCGCGAGCCACGTGCAAACCG
>CAZEAX010000379.1:0-5092 GCA_964510405.1 uncultured Streptomyces sp.
CGCTGCCGAAGATGGCGTTGATCAGGCCCCCGGTTTGACCCGGCGGCGGCGTGATTTCGGTGAACAGCGTGTACGACAGCGCCGGCGCGCCCTTCGTCAGCAGCGTCAGAATGATCCAGAACAGCCAGAACAGTCCGAACACCAGCGTGCCCAGCGACACGGTCAGCATGACGCGGTTGACCACGCGGCGCCGGCGATACACGCCGTTCTGCATATTGAGTACGGATACAGCCATGATCTTTTCCTTGGGCTCGCGGCGCGTCAGGTTTTCTTGCCTTCGCCGGCAGACAGGCGAACCAGCAGCATCTTGGCCAGGGCCAGCACGATCGTGGTGATCAGGAACAGGATCAAGCCCAATTCCAGCAACGCCGATTTCTGGATGCCGCCCGCTTCGTTGAATTCATTGGCCAGCGCCGAGGCGATCGAGTTGCCCGGCGAGAACAGCGAACCGGACCACTTGAAGGCGTTGCCGATCACGAAGGTCACCGCCATGGTCTCGCCCAATGCCCGGCCCAGGCCCAGCATGATGCCGCCGATGACGCCGGACTTGGTGAACGGCAGCACTACGCGCCACATCACTTCCCAGGTCGTGCTGCCCAGGCCGTAGGCCGATTCCTTCAGCATGGCCGGCACCAGCTCGAACACGTCGCGCATCACCGCGGTGATGAACGGGATCACCATGACCGCGAGAATGATGCCGGCAGTCAGCATGCCTATGCCCATGGCCGGCCCTTTGAACAGCGGGCCGAGTATGGGCAACGGTCCGAAGGTCCTGATCAGCACGGGCTGCACGTACTCAGCAAACAACGGCGCGAACACGAACAAGCCCCACATGCCATAGATGATGCTCGGGATCGCCGCCAGCATTTCGATCGCGGTGCCTAACGGTCGCTTGAGCCAGGTCGGCGACAGCTCGGTCAGAAACAACGCAATGCCGAAGCTGACGGGAATGCCGATGATCATCGCAATCGCCGAACTCACCAGCGTGCCGTAGATCGGCACCAGCGCGCCGAATTCCTCAGTCACCGGGTCCCACTCGGGGTTTACCAGAAAATTGAAGCCGTACTTGGTGAGCGCGATCTGGCTGTGCACCAGCAGTGAAATCAGGATCGCCGCCAGTATCGAAAAGACGAAGAACGCGAAGAACCGCGTCAGGTTTTTGAAAAACGCATCCATCCAGACGAGCCTTTGCACCGGCTTGGGTTGCTGATTATATGCGTACTGATCACCGGCTTCGTAGGGGGTTGCAATCGTCGCGGTGTCGTTAGGGGGCATGTGAGTCTCGAAAAAAAACGCGGGAAGCCCGAGCCTCCCGCGCCGCCTTCAGATTGGATTTTGCAACGCTTAGAACGCCACCGGCTTGCCCGAGGTGTCCTGGATCTTTTTCCATTCGGCTTTGACCAGCTTAACCACGTTGTCCGGCATTGGAATGTAGTCGAGTTCGAGCGCCAGTTTGTCGCCGCTTTCGTACGCCCAGTCGAAGAACTTGAGCGCGATCGACGCGTTTTCCGGTTTGTCCTGCTTCTTGTGCATCAGGATAAACGTCGCACCGGTGATCGGCCAGCTGTCCTTGCCGGGCTGCTCAGTCAACAGGAGATAGAAGCCGGGCGCCTTGCTCCAGTCGGCGTTTGCAGCGGCCGCGCGAAACGACTTGTCATTGGGGCCGACGAAATTGCCTTCCTTGTTTTGCAGAATCGCGTATGACATCTTGTTTTGCAATGCATAAGCGTACTCAACGTAACCGATCGAGCCGGACAACCGCTGCACGTATGCCGCCACGCCTTCGTTGCCTTTGCCGGACACGCCCGCAGGCCATTTCACCGAGGTGTTGTTGCCGACTTTGTCCTTCCACTCGGCGCTGACTTTGGCGAGGTAGTTGGTGAAGATAAAGGTCGTGCCCGAACCGTCGGAACGCGCGACCACCGTAATGTCCTGATCGGGCAGCTTGACGCCTTTATTGAGCGCCGCGATCGCCGGCGCATTCCACCTGGTGATCTTGCCGAGGTAGATATCGGCGAGCACCGCACCGGTAAGCTGTATTCCGCCCGGCTTGATGCCTTCGATATTGAACACCGGGACCACACCGCCCATGACCATCGGGAATTGCACGAGGCCGTCTTTTTCCAGTTGCGCAGGCTCGAGCGGCGCGTCGGACGCGCCGAAATCGACCGTCTTCGCGTTGATTTGCTTGATACCGCCACCGGAGCCGATCGATTGATAATTCAGTCCGACGCCGGTTTTGGCGCGGTAGGCTTCCGCCCATTTGGAATAGATCGGATACGGAAAAGTTGCGCCTGCGCCGGTGATGTCGGCGGCGGCGGCCGGGAGCGATGCGGCTAGCCCCAGTGCCATCGCGGCGGATGCGATAAATCGTTGGACGGATTCGGATTTCATGGCTAGCTCTCCAGTTTGAAAACGCGGGGGAAACTTGCAGATGGGCGCATGATAAGCGGCGATTGTTACAGCTTCGTGACGCGCCCCCCTTTGGAGACAGGCGGCGCGGCGCAACGATTCGCCGGGCGCGAAACTTACTGCTTTACGCGGTGCGTAAACTTCTTTCTGAATTTCACAAGTTTTGGCGCTGCGACGGCCTGGCAATACGGCTGACGGCCGGTGCTGGCTCGGTTGTCATTTTCAATATTCGTTCCATGCGAATGGATTCCGTCCGCACCTTGGTCCGCTGGCGGACGGCGTCCCGACAGGGACTGATATCATGCGGCATGCAAGGAATGTTCGACTGCGGCGACTAAGACGGAACCTGCCGTGCTGGACGCGGTCAATCCTCGAGGAGATGAAGCTTATGCTGACAATTCGCAAGGTGCTGCTCGCGCTCGGCACGTCGCTGCTGTTGAGCGCGACGGCAGTTCATGCGCAGACCGCCAAACCCGCGGCTACTCCCGCTACCGCAAAGGCGACATTTGCCGGCGGCTGCTTCTGGTGCATGGAACACCCGTTCGACGTGCTGCCGGGCGTTATCTCGACCACATCGGGCTACACCGGCGGGCAGAAGAAAAATCCGACCTACGAGGAAGTCTCGTCGGGCAGCACCGGGCATGCGGAAGCCGTGCAAGTCGTGTACGACCCGAAGAAAGTGTCCTACGAAAAACTGCTCGACGTCTTCTGGCACAACATCGACCCGACGGTAAAAGACCAGCAGTTCTGCGACCACGGCTCGCAGTACCGCACCGGGATTTTTTACTACGACGACGAGCAGAAGCGCCTTGCGGAAGCTTCCAAAACCGCGCTCGACCGCAACAAACCGTTCAGCGGCGCTATCGTCACGGAAATCACGCGGGCAGGCGAGTTCTATCCCGCCGAGGATTACCATCAGGATTTCTATCTCAAGAATCCGTTGCGCTACAAGTACTACCGCAGCGGATGCGGGCGCGATAACCGCCTGAAGCAGTTGTGGGGCAAGGCCCCGGAATAGCGTTCAGCCTGCCCGCTCCGTGAAGCGCGTAGTCCTGCTCGGGGGCGGGCACAGTCATCTCGAAGTCGTGCGCCGGTTCGGCGCGCGCCCCGCGGCGTACACCGAGATATCACTCGTCGACCCGGCGCAGTTCGCAACTTATTCCGGCATGTTGCCCGGTCTGATCGCGGGCCATTACAATTTTCAGGCCTGCCGCGTCGACCTCGCGCGCCTCACGCAACATTGCGGCGTGCGCTTTGTGCAGCGACGTTCCTGCAGCATCGACACCGCACGCCGCCAGGTCGCACTCGATGATGGCACCAAGCTTGACTACGACCTCGTCTCAATCGACGTCGGGTCAACGCCACCAATCGCCGGAATTCACGGCGCCGCCGAACATGCGATTGCGGCCAAGCCCTTCACGACTTTCGCGCAACGCTGGGACCGCCTCGTCGCTTCTGCTGAGACAGGCGGGTTGCGCAAGGTGGTCGTCATCGGCGGTGGTGCGGCCGGTCTGGAACTCGCGCTCGCGATGCAACACCGGCTCGCGCACGCCGGGGCGCGACACCCAATCGAATACGCCGTCGTCACCGACGCGCATTGCGTGTTGCCCGATCACAATGCCGGAACCCGGGCAGCGCTCGAACGCTTGTTGGCGGAGCGCGGTGTCGCGGTGCATTTAAATTCCCGGGTCGCCCGCGTGGATCGTGACGCAGTAGTTTTGGCCGACGCGCGCCGCCTTGAAAGCGATGCGACCATCTGGGCCACCGGCGCCGGCGCGCCGTCGTGGTTTGCCGACACGGGCCTCGCGCTCGATGCGCGAGGCTTTGTCCGCGTCGACGACTGCCTGTCGTCCGTATCGCACCGGGAAGTTTTTGCCGCGGGCGACTGTGCGACAATCGACGGTCACGACTACCCGAAGTCCGGCGTCTATGCGGTGCGCCAGGGACCCGTGCTCGCGGAAAATCTGCGCCGTGCACTGGCGGGCGAACGACTGTCGACATATCGCCCGCAACAACGGGCTCTGGCACTGATCAGCACCGGTAACCGGTATGCGGTCGCGTCATACGGGCGCGTCGCCCTCGAAGGCGCCTGGGTGTGGCACTGGAAAGATTACGTCGACCGCAAGTTCATGCGGCGCTACCGCGTATAGACCTATCCGCCGGCTAAACCAGGGTCACGCGCACGAATTTTCTTTTTCCGACCTGCACCACGACTTGCGTTCCGGCGGCGAGCTTCAACGCTTTATCGGCTACTTTTTCGCCGTCGATTTTAACGCCGCCTTGCGCGATCATGCGCAGCGCTTCCGACGTACTTACGGTAAGCCCCGCATCCTTGAGCAGATTCGCGATAGCGATGCCGCCGGCGGCGACATTAACGCTTACCACCTTGATGTCGGCCGGTATTTCGCCTTCTTTGAAACGCGACTCGAAATCAGCGAGCGCGCTGTCTGCCGCCACCTGCGAGTGGAATCGCGCGACGATTTCCTGCGCGAACGCGACTTTGATGTCGCGCGGATTGCGGCCTTCTTCGGTCTCTTTTTTCCATTGCCTGACGATCGCGAGCGGCGCGAACGACAGGAGTTCGATATAGCGCCACATCAGCACGTCCGAAATCGACATCAGTTTGCCGAACATGTCGTTCGGACTGTCGGTGATGCCGACGTAGTTGCCGAGCGATTTC
>CAZEAX010000380.1:0-5090 GCA_964510405.1 uncultured Streptomyces sp.
TGGCGGCGCTTATCCCCGAAAGCGCCGCCCGCGCCAGCGAGTCGGGCGCCGCGATGGCGCCCGCGTTGTCTTCGGTGCCGTCGATGCCGTCGGTATCGCAGGCGAGCGCGTGGATGCCCTCGGCGCCGTTGAGATCGTCGACCAGCGACAGCAGAAATTCGGCGCAGCGTCCGCCGCGTCCATTGCCGCGCACGGTCACCGTGCATTCGCCGCCGGAGATCAGTGCAACCGGCGGCTGCCACGGCAGTCCGTGCGCTTTGACTTCGCGCGCGAGCGCGCCGTAGACCTTGGCGACTTCGCGCGCTTCGCCGGTCACGCTGTCGCCGAGGATCGCGGCGCGCACGCCGTTCGCCTCGAAAAATTTCGCCGCGGCCTGCAACGACTGCTGCGCCGTGGCGATCACGCGGTTCTCGGTCCGCGCGAATATTTTGTCGCCCGGCTTGGGTGTCTCCGCAAGTTCGCCGCGCACGCCGCGCTCGAGCGTTGTGCGCACCGCGGCGGGGATTTTGCATTCGTAACGCGTAAGTATGTCCAGCGCGTCCTGGTAGGTGGTCGGATCGGGCGCGCAAGGACCGGACGCGATATGCGTAGGATCGTCGCCGGTCACGTCCGAGATCACCAGCGCAAGAATTTTTGCCCTGCAGATCGCGGCGAGACGCCCGCCCTGGATCAGCGACAAATGCTTTCTGACCGTATTGATTTCCTGGATCATCGCGCCGCAGCGCA
Source organism: uncultured Streptomyces sp. (assembly GCA_964510405.1). Taxonomy (GTDB): domain Bacteria; phylum Pseudomonadota; class Gammaproteobacteria; order Burkholderiales; family SG8-41; genus PALSA-1004. The sequence continues at coordinate 727 of CAZEAX010000380.1, forward strand.
GCAGTTCTTTCGTGACGGCTTTCAGGTCGGCCATCGATATCGCGTCGACCGGCAGGCTCAGCAACGCCGAACCGCCGCCCGACACCAGCACGAGCAGCAAGTCGTCCTTCGACAACCGTCTTGCGGCGTCGAGTATGCGTTGCGCCGCCGCTTCGCCGGCCTCATCGGGCACCGGATGGCCGGCTTCGATCACGCTGATGCGGTTGGTCAGAAGGCCGTGCGCATAACGCGTGATGACGGTGCCTTCGAGCGGCGCGCCGGCGGGCCAGTGCTGTTCGACGGCGAGCGCCATCGACGCCGCTGCCTTGCCGGCGCCGACGACGAGCGTGCGGCCCTTGGGCGGCGCGGGCAGATGTTGCGGCACGATCTCGAGCGGATCGGCGGCGGCAACCGCGGCCTTGAAGCTGCCCAGCAGAAGTTCGCGCGGAGACATTTGTAATCGGTGATTGAGTGATTCGGTGATTGAGTGATTGAGTATTCGGCCTTGCGCCCGATTTTAATTACCAAATCACTTAATCGCCTAATCACCAGCCCTTCTAAACCAGCACTTGCTTTAGATACTGCCCCGTGTGGCTCGCCGCGTTTTTCGCGACGACTTCCGGCGCGCCTTCGGCGATGATGCGCCCGCCGCCGTCGCCGCCTTCGGGACCCAGATCGATGATCCAGTCGGCGGTCTTGATGACGTCGAGATTGTGCTCGATGACAACGACGGTGTTGCCGTGGTCGCGCAGCCGGTGCAGGACGCGCAGCAGCAGGTCGATGTCGTGAAAGTGCAGGCCGGTCGTCGGTTCGTCGAGAATGTACAGCGTGCGGCCGGTATCGCGCTTGGAGAGTTCGAGCGACAGTTTCACGCGCTGCGCTTCACCGCCGGAGAGCGTCGTCGCGCTCTGGCCCAGCGTGATATAGCCGAGACCGACGTCGAGCAGCGTGTGCAGTTTGCGCGCAATGACCGGCACCGCGCCGAAAAACTCCGCGGCCTGCTCGACCGTCATCGCCAGCACCTGGGTGATGTTTTTGCCTTTGTACTGGACTTCGAGCGTTTCGCGGTTGTAGCGCTGGCCGTGACAGACCTCGCACGGCACGTAGACGTCGGGCAGGAAATGCATTTCGACTTTGATCACGCCGTCGCCCTGGCACGCTTCGCAGCGCCCGCCTTTGACGTTGAACGAGAAGCGCCCTGGGCCATAGCCGCGTTCGCGCGCCGTCGGCACGCCCGCGAAGAGTTCGCGGATCGGCGTGAAGAGCCCGGTATAAGTCGCGGGATTGGAGCGCGGCGTGCGCCCGATCGGGCTTTGATCGACGTTGACGACCTTGTCGAAATGCTCGAGGCCATGAATCGCGGTGTGCGGCGCCGGCTCCGCGGTGCTGCCGTAGAGGTGGCGCGCGGCCGCGCTGTACAGGGTGTCGTTGATCAACGTCGATTTGCCCGAGCCCGACACGCCGGTGACGCAGACGAAGAGACCCACCGGCACGTCGACGGCGACATCTTTGAGATTGTTGCCGCACGCCCCCTCGATGCCGAGCAGGCGTTTCGGATCGGGTTTATGGCGCAGGCCCGGTACTTCGATGCGCCGGCGCCCCGTCAAGTACTGACCGGTCAGCGATTCCGGCGCGTTGCGAATGTCTTCGGGCGTGCCTTGCGCGATGATGCGGCCGCCGTGCTCGCCCGCGCCGGGACCGATGTCGACGACGTGATCGGCGTGCTCGATCGCATCCTGGTCGTGTTCGACGACGATCACCGTGTTGCCGATGTCGCGCAGGCGCTTCAACGTGTCGAGCAATCTCGCGTTGTCGCGCTGGTGCAGGCCGATCGACGGTTCGTCGAGCACGTACATGACGCCGGTGAGTCCCGAGCCGATCTGGCTCGCGAGCCGGATGCGCTGTGCTTCGCCGCCCGACAGCGTATCGGCGGAGCGGTCGAGCGACAGATAGTCGAGACCGACGTCGTTCAGGAACGTGATGCGGTTGATGATTTCCTTGACGATGCGGTCGGCGATCGCCCGCTTGTTGCCGGGCAGATCGACCGCCGAAAAAAACACCGCGGCCTGCTTCAACGGCAGCGCGCTGATTTCGAAAATCGCTTTGCCGGCAACCGTCACGTGACGGGCCTCGCGGCGCAGACGCGTGCCTTCGCACTCGGGGCAGACCTGGCTGTTCAGGTACTTGGCGAGCTCTTCGCGCACGACGAGCGAATCCGTTTCGCGGTAACGCCGCTCGAGGTTGGGAATGATGCCTTCGAACGTATGCTCGCGCTGCGTCTTGTTGCCGCGTTCGCCGACGTAGATGAACTTGATCTTGTCCGTGCCGGAGCCGTGCAGCACCGCGTTTTGAATCGCGGCGGGCAGTTCCTCGAACGGCGTCTCGAGGTCAAAACCGTAGTGGGTGGCCAGGCATTGCAGCATCTGGAAGTAAAACTGGTTGCGCTTGTCCCAGCCGCGGACGGCGCCGGCGCCGAGCGACAGGTGCGGATACGCGACGACGCGCTTGGGATCGAAGAAGCTGATATGGCCGAGTCCGTCGCAGCGCGGGCACGCGCCCATCGGGTTGTTGAACGAGAAGAGGCGCGGCTCCAGTTCCGGCAGCGAATACGTGCAGACCGGGCACGCGAATTTCGCGGAGAACAGGTGTTCCTTTCCGCTGTCCATTTCAACCGCGAGCGCGCGCCCGTCCGAATGGCGCAACGCGGTCTCGAACGATTCGGCGAGCCGCTGTTTGAGTTCCGGGCGGACTTTGACGCGGTCGACCACGACTTCGACGGTGTGCTTGAGATTCTTTTTGAGTTTCGGCAGGTCGTCGATTTCGTACACCTTGCCGTCGATGCGCACGCGCACGAACCCCTGCGCGCGCAGTTCGTCCAGCAGATCGACCTGTTCGCCCTTGCGGCCGACGATCAGCGGCGACAGGATCATGAGCTTGGTGTCTGCGGGCAGCAGCAGAACGTGGTCGACCATTTGCGCGACGCTTTGCGCTTCAAGCACGATGTCGTGATCCGGGCAGTGCGGGTCGCCGACGCGCGCGAACAGGAGGCGCAGGTAGTCGTGGATCTCGGTGACGGTGCCGACGGTCGAGCGCGGATTGTGGCTGGTGGCTTTCTGCTCGATCGAGATCGCCGGCGACAGGCCTTCGATCAGGTCGACGTCGGGCTTTTCCATCATCTGCAGGAACTGCCGCGCGTAGGTCGACAGCGATTCGACGTAGCGGCGCTGGCCTTCGGCGTACAGCGTGTCGAAAGCGAGCGACGACTTGCCCGAGCCCGAAAGTCCCGTGATCACGATCAGCCGGTTGCGCGGCAGGTCGAGACTGATGTTCTTCAGGTTGTGCGTGCGCGCGCCGCGAATGCGGATCAAGCCCGCACTCCTGACGGACGCGCCGGGTCCCGCGGGTTGCAGGTGGACGACGGTGGGACGGTGAGTGGGCAAGGGCTGGTCGCTCAAGTAAACCTGTTAATATACCGGACTTTCGCGCCTTCCGCGCCCCTCCCCAAGCCGTATTTCACCATGTCTTCCGCTAACCGCATGAGCCCCACCGAATTGCGGGCCAGCTTGAGCCTTGCCAGCATTTTCGGGCTGCGCATGCTGGGCATGTTCGTGATCCTGCCGGTGTTCGCGATCTACTCCGAGCACCTCAAAGGCGGCGACAACCTCACGCTGGTGGGTGTTGCGCTCGGCGCCTACGGACTCACCCAGGCGATCCTGCAAATCCCGTTCGGCTGGTTGTCGGACCGCTATGGCCGCAAGCCCGTCATCTACTTCGGCCTCGCGATCTTCGCGTTGGGCAGCTTCGTCGCGGCATCTGCGGACGATATTTACGTCGTGATCCTGGGCCGCGTGCTGCAGGGCGCGGGCGCTATTTCCGCCGCGGTGATCGCGATGGTCGCCGACCTGACGCGCGAAGAGCAGCGCACCAAGGCGATGGCGATGATCGGCTCGACGATAGGCCTCACGTTCGCGGTTTCGCTGGTCGCGAGCCCGTGGCTCAACCATCTGATCGGCGTGCCCGGCATATTCGCGATGACGGGCGTGCTTTCGATACTGGCGATGGGCGTGGTTTATGCGGTGATACCCGACGTGCCGGAGGACGTCGTTCCCGCGGCGGTGCGCGCGGACAAGTCGGCGCCGGGTTTTTTTGCGGTGTTGTGGGACCCGCAGCTCGCGCGGCTTAACTTCGGCATCCTTGCGCTGCACGCGGTGCTGATGGCGATGTTTATCGTGGTGCCGCTCTCGTTGCGCGAGGCGGGGCTCGCCGTCGGCGAGCACTGGCGCATTTATCTGCCGGTGATGCTCGGATCGTTCGTGCTGATGGTGCCGGCCATACTGCTCGCCGAGCGGCGCGGCCGCGTCAAGTTCATTTTCGTCGGCGCGGTC
>CAZEAX010000381.1:0-5087 GCA_964510405.1 uncultured Streptomyces sp.
AGGTCGCGCTGCGCGCTCTGTTGACGTCGGACACTTTCTATGCCCCGCAGAACCGCGCCGCGCTGATCAAGTCGCCGGTCGATCTGATCGTCGGCACGCTGCGCCAGTTCCGTTTCGAAACCGGCGAGGTTACGCCGCTGGTGGTGGCGTCGCGCCAGCTCGGCCAGGACCTCTTCGCGCCGCCCAACGTCAAGGGGTGGCCGGGCGGTGACGCGTGGATCAACAGCGCGACGCTCCTGCAGCGCAAGCAGTTGCTCGAAAGGCTGTTCCGCGCGCAGGAGCAGCGCCCGCCGGCAATGGTGATGACCCAGGTGTCGGATGGTCAGAACGATGCCGCCAAAGCGCGGGAGCGCCTGGTGCGGGCGATGATGTTCATCCGCTTCGACGAGGACAAGTGGCGGTCGCAATTCCGGGTCGGCGAACCGCCGTTGGTGAAAGTCGTGCTGGCCGGCGACCCCGTGAATCCGCAGGCGGCTCCCGCGCAAGGCAGCGATGGCTTGCGGCAACTGGTGCTCGATCCCGCCTACCAGTTGAAATAATTCACGAAGGAGAAATCATGGAAAGACGCGTATTCATGAGTGCGATGGGTGCCGCCGCGGTCACGGCCTGGTTGCCGCGTGCCGCCCTGGCGGGCATGTCCGGACATTATGAAAACGTTTTGATCCTCGTCGAGTTGAAGGGCGGCAATGACGGTCTGAATACCGTCGTTCCCTATGCCGACGCCGATTACTACAATCTGCGGCCGCGCATCGCCATAGCCCGCGACCAGGTATTGCAGCTCGATGGCCGCGCGGGCCTGCATCCGTCACTGCAGCCGTTGATGGCGCTGTGGCAGAACCGCGAACTCGCGGTGGTGCAAAGCGTGGGCTACCCGAGCGCCAACCTGTCGCATTTCCGCTCGATCGAGATCTGGGACACCGCGTCCAAAAGTTCTGAGTATCTGAGCGACGGCTGGTTGACGCGCGCATTTGCGGATGCGCCGGTGCCGCGCACTTACGCTGCGGACGGTATCGTCGTCGGATCTAACGATATGGGGCCGCTCGCCGGTGGCGGCACGCGCGCACTCGCGCTCACTAATACGGAGCAGTTCCTGCGCCAGGCGAAACTCGCCAGCAACGAAGGCGCGTCGCGCAATCCCGCGTTGAGCCACATACTCAAAGTCGAGCAGGACGTCGCGCAGGCGGCGGCCAATCTGACCGCGAACTATACGTTTCGCGCGGAATTTCCGAATAGTCCGGTCGGCAATGCGTTCAAGACCGCCGCCCAGGTGATCGCGAGCAAGGCGGGTGTTGCCGTCGTCAAGGTCACGCAGAACGGATACGACACCCACAGCGGCCAGCAGGGCACGCAACAGCGCCTGCTCAAGGAACTGGCCGAAGGTTTGACGGCCATGCGCGCGGCGATGCAGGAGATCGAGCGCTGGGATGGGACGCTGATGATGACGTACTGCGAATTCGGCCGCCGGCCGAAGGAGAATCAAAGCGGCGGCACCGATCACGGCACGGCCAACGCGCATTTCGCGCTCGGCGGACGGGTGAAAGGCGGGCTCTATGGATTGCCGCCGGCCCTGACCAGACTTGATAACAATGGCAACCTGCCGTTCGCGGTCGATTTTCGCGACATGTACGCGACCGCGCTCGAACGCTGGTGGGGCGTGAATTCGACGGTGGCGCTGAATGGCAGGTTCCGTCCGGTTGACTTGTTGAAAGCCTAGGCCGTGAGAAGCCGGCCGGTGTACTGCGCGGCTTTGCTGTTTGCATCAATTGCAGTTGCGGTGGCCGCGGTGCCGTCGCCGCCGGCACAGCCGGCCAAAGGTCCCGGCAGCTCCGACTACCATCATCGCGAGGTGGTCGCCGCTGCGCACGGTAGGGGGGCTACCCAGTATTGGTTATTCGAGCCGGCGGCGCCGGCGCCTAAATCGGCTCCCGTCGTGGTGTTTCTGCATGGTTGGGGGGCGATAAGTCCGGAACCCTACCGCGCGTGGATCGACCATATCGTCAAACGCGGCAATATCGTCATTTATCCGGGTTACCAGACAGATTTCGGCACTCCGGTGGCCGAATTTACGCCCAATGCCATGACTGCAGTCATCAACGCACTGGAATTTTTGCGTTCTGATGCCGCGCATGTCGCCCCCGATCCCAAGCGTTTTGCGCTGGTCGGCCACTCGATGGGCGGCGTGTTGTGCGCCAATCTCGCGGTGCGCGCACAACGCAACGGGCTGCCGGTGATCCAGGCTTTCATGAGCGTGCAGCCGGGCAAAACCTGGATGGTGCCGCGACGCGTGGCGATCGCGCTCGATGACCTCGCACAGATCCCGGCGCCGACCCTGATCCTTACCATCGCTGGCGACCGCGACCGCCTTGCACGCGATACGGATGCCAAGCGCATTTACCTGGAAACGACCCAGGTGCCGCCGCAAAACAAGAATTTCGTCTTGATGGTGTCGGACTTCTACGGTTCCCCGCCGCTCGAGGCGCATCACTTTTCCGCCTTGGGCAGGGCTGGCGCGCCCGCGCCGCGAACGTCCGAGTGGGGCCGGATGAGCGGAACGCGGGAACGCATGCTGGAGCGCGGCGGCGCGCGCGGGGATCTGGTGCCGGACCCGACCCGCGCAGAGGTCAGGGACGAGGAGGACGTTCCGGACGTCGGTGTTGCTACGGTCACCACCCCCGACGCACTCGACTTTTTTGGCTACTGGAAGCTGTTCGACGCGCTATCCGACGCGGCTTTTTATGGCCGAAACCGCGAATATGCACTCGGCAATACCCCCCAGCAGCGCTATATGGGTACTTGGAGTGACGGCCGACCCGTCAGGGAACCCGTCGTTTTCGCCCAGCCGTAAGCCCGCAGCGGACGTGTCTAGCCGCTTGGCGGCGACGGACAAATGCCATGAGCATGCCCGAAGATAGTGCGGCTGCCCTCGAAAAGCAGCTTTTTTAGGTCAGATTCGAGCCGCAGACCCCTGATTTCATATATCATTACCCCTGAGCGAGGGGCCGCGAGGTTCGGCTGGACGCGGGGTTGGCTCAGTGTGAATACCAAATCGAAAGACACACACCATGCTTGCAACGAGAATACGCCAAAAGGACGGGATCTTTTATTTCGCCAGTTGCCCGGCAAAGGAGATCCTGAACAAAGTCCGCTTCATCAGCCGTTATTACGGCGAGGATGAGCAGATTGCCGCGCAGACCGTGCCGCAAAACGACGAGATCGCGCAGTTCATCGCGCGTATCGAACGCAATGATGCGGCGTTCCAGCGCGTGGTGTCGCGCGCCAAAGTGCGGTCGCTCAAGAATTTTTACGAAATGGCGGTCACCCAGCCGCCGATCCCCGGCACGGTGCTGCTGTTCACGAGCGATAAGCTGAATTTTCGCGCGCTCGAGGGCCAGGACAACGTCGGCCACTTGCAGGAACCGACTTCGAAGTACCTGATCATCGACGGTCAGCACCGACTCGCAGCGCTGCGTTTCTATTTGTCCGAACATCCCGAGGAAGCCAAGGGCATCGACGTGCCGTGCGTGATTTTCGACGCCCGCAGCGAGGACTTCGCCGCGGAAATGTTCGTGATCATCAATTCAACGCCGACCCGCATCAACAAGAGCCATCTGGTCGATTTGTACGAGCGCGTGTCCTGGGCGGACCCCGACCGGCGTTTCGCGGCGCGGCTGGTCGACAGCCTCTACAGCGAGTCCGACAGCCCGTTGCGCTACCGTATCAACCGCCTTGGCGGACGCAGCCTGAAAGACAAGTGGATATTGCAGGCCGAGTTGTTCAATGAACTCTACCGCTGGGTGCGCGCCGAGTGGAAAAAGATCAAGCAGGCGACCAACAGCTACCGCGAGGCCGAGAAATACTACGAGATCGTGCGCGATTTCCTGAAGGCCGCGCAGCGCGTGTGGGGCGATACCTGGGCCAACGACAATTACATGGTCACCAAGCCCGTCACGTTGAAAGCGCTGATCCGCGTGTGCGCCGATCTTGCGCGCGAGGATGCCGATCCCGCCGACGGGCGCATCAAGCGCTGGGAAGATCGTCTGGCCGTGTGGGGCGACCAGCAGAAAGCGTTCAAGGTCGAAGGGTTTTACGAGCGCTTCCCCGCCAAAGGCGAAGTCGAGCGCGTTGCGCGCATCCACCGCGATCTGGCGAAGGCCGCCGGCATCGAAGTCAGGAGTGCGGCCAAGGCCGGAAACCAATAAATCCCTCAGCGATCGGTGGCGGTGCGGTGAGTGCGAATACTAAGCCAGTCGCGCCCTATCGCCGGTGTCCGAGCAGCAAGTAGAGGATGCCGAGCAATATCGGCTGATGGATCATGTAGACGGCGAGGCTATGCCGTCCCGCCCACGTGAGTGAACGGCCGATAGTCCCCGTGGCAGGCCAACCGCGAGTCTGCGCAAGACGCCGCGCTTTCAAAAGCAGCCTGCCGATGAACAGGCCGATCAACACGACTCCGAACCACGGCAGTATCGGCACATAATCCTCGGTGACGGGCTTGCGCGTCATCAGTCCGACCCAGTTCAGCCACGGCTGATCGAACAGCGGAGAAGCGAGGGACACGCCCGCCGCGATCAGCGCGGCGCCGATGACCAGATTCGACAGGTGCAGGCGCAGGAAAGCAAGTCACAGAATGCCAGCAACCAAAATGAAGTGCAGCACGCCGAAGTAAATCCAGCTCGCCAGGAACATAAAGTAGCTGCCTATGCTGACGCAGATCGCGCATGCGGCGATCAGCGCAAGCCGCTTGCCGTACGCCGGCCAGTTGATGCCGTGGTCGGCGGCCAGCGCGAGACTTATGCCCGTCAGCGCGAGAAAGCTGCCAAGTATGACGCTGCGGGCCGCTATCCAGAATGGGTCGTGATAAAAGTTCTGCTGCAGCAGGCCGAAGTAGTTCAGGTCGAACGAAAAATGGTAAGCCAACATCATGACAATCGCCAAGCCGCGCAGCGCGTCGATCAGCGGTACGCGGGCCGTCTGCGGGGCGGCATCCAGCGGCGGCGCGTTACGATGGACGGGACTGCCGCGCGGCCGGGTGGCCATCTTGTTTTTCTTTTTTCCGGCCACGGTTCAGCGGACCAACTGGTTGATTT
>CAZEAX010000382.1:0-5085 GCA_964510405.1 uncultured Streptomyces sp.
GCCGACCTTCACGGAACAAGGCATGCCGGGATTCGAAGCGACGACCTGGTTCGGCGTCAGCCTGCCCAAGGGCGCATCGCCGGCGATCGTCAAGCGCCTGCATGCGGTATTCACGCAGGCGCTGAAGGTGCCCGAGGTGCGCGAGCGCCTCATCAAGCAGGGCTTCGACATCGTCGGCAGCACGCCCGAGGAATTCGACGCCTATTTGCGCGTGGAACTGCAGCGCTGGAGCAAGGTCGTCAAGGAATCCCGTGCGTCCGTTGATTAGAAGCGCGATTGTTGTCGGTTGCGCGCTCGTCGCAGCGGCGGCACGCGCCGACGACTATCCGTCGCGGCCGATCCGCTTCATCGTGCCGTTCACCGCGGGTGGCGGTGGCGACCTCATCATCCGCGAAGTCTCTCAGCGATTGACTGCGCGGCTCAACCAACCGGTCGTCGTCGACAATCGCACCGGTGCCGGCGGCAACGTCGGCACCGAGCTGGCGGCGCATTCGCCCGCGGACGGCTACACGCTCCTGATGGCGAACGTGGCGCCGATGGCGATCAACACGGTTGTATATAAAAAGTTGCCATACGATCCCGTCAAAGACTTTGCGCCGATTACGCTGCTCGCGTCGTTCCCGAACGTGCTCGTCGTGACCCCGACCGTTCCCGCGCGCAGCGTCGCCGAGTTGATTGCGCTCGCGCGCGACAAGCCGGGACAACTCACGTGCGCAACGGCCGGCGCCGGCAGCACGACCCATTTGTCCGCGGAGTTCTTCCGCAGCAAGGCGAAGATCGAATTCATCCAGGTGCCGTATAAAGGCGGGGGTGCCGCGCTGATCGATCTGGTCGGCGGTCAGGTCAACATGTATTTCGGCGCGCTGCCCGGCGCGCTGCCGCATATCCGCACGGGCCGGCTGCGCGCGCTGGGCGTGACGAGTCTCGCGCGCTCGAGTGCCGCGCCCGATATTCCGGCGATCGCGGAGGCGGGGTTTCCGGGTTTCGAAGCGGTGACGTGGATAGGCGCAGTCGCTCCTGTGGGTGTGCCGGCGAACATCGTCGCTCGGCTCAACAAGGAACTCGTCGACATCATGCGCGCGCCCGACCTGCGCGAGAAACTGGTGACCGAGGGCGCCGAGCTGATGACAAACACGCCGCGCGAGTTTGCCGCCTACATCAAGAGCGAAATCGAGAAGTGGACGGGTGTCGTCAGGCTCGCGGGAATAACTGCGCAATGAGCGGCGCAATTGGTTCGCGCGGCGTCCGGCTCGTGCTCGGATTTTCGCCGGGCAGCCTGTCCGACCATATCGCGCGCATTTTGCGCGACGCGCTGGCGGAACAGCTCGGCGCGCCGGTTACGATAGAGCTCACGCCGGGTGGCAACGGAATTCCAGCCGCGCGTGCGGTCGCCGCGAGCGCGCCCGATGGCGCGACGCTGTTCATGGCGACGCTGGGCACGCATGCGATTGCGCCGTATCTGGCGGTCAATCCGCCGTACGATCCGCTGCGCGACTTCACGTGCGTCTCGCTGGTGTCGCGTTCGCCGATGTTGCTTGCGTGCCATCCTTCCGTCGGCGCAAATTCCGTCGGTGAACTGATCGAACGCGCGCAGTCCGTCGAACTCACTTATGCAACGTCAGCCGTCGGCGGCGCGCCGCATCTCGCGGCCGAATTGTTCCAGAAGCTGGCCGGAGTGACCATGCGCCATGTGCGTTACGATCAAACTGGGATACTCTATCGCGATCTCGAAGCGGGCCGCGTGGCGTTGAGTTTCAACAATATCATCTCGATGCTGCCGCGCTGCCGCAGCGGCAAATTGCGCGCGCTGGGCGTGTCGTCAAACGAGCGGTCGGCGATTGCCCCTGAGATACCGACAATCGCGGAAGCCGGAGTCACCGGCTACGAGATGACGAACTGGACCGGCATCGCCGGACCATGCGGAATACCGGAGGCGACCACGGGCCGTCTGAGTGCGGCAGTCACGGCCACCGTGCGTTCGGAACGCGTCAGCGCGGCGCTGCGGGCGCAAGGCATAATTCCGTGCGGCGGCACCTCCCGGGAGTTCGCGTCTTTTATTCTGGGTGAAACCGAAAAGTGGCGGCCCATCGTCGCGCACTTGTCCAGCGGCGGCGATATCATTGCTGAAACAAGGAGCACGACATGAGTTCGACCGTCACCATACTCGATCCGGTCGCGCCGGCCGGCGTTGCGCAGGCTGAACGCGCGTTCAGGCCGCTTGCGACACTGCAGGGCAAGGTCGTCGGGTTCATCGACAACTCGAAACCGAATTTCAGTTTCCTCGCCGACGATCTCGCCGATCTTCTCAAATCGAAATACGGCGTCGCGCGCGCGGTCAGGCATCGCAAGCCCACCGCCTCGGTCTCGGCGTCGCGTGAAGTCTTCGCCGATATCCAGAAGCAGTGCGATCTCGTCATCACCGGTTCCGGCGATTGAGGGGGCTGCACGTCGTGGAGTGTCCACGACAGTGTGCAGGCGGCGAAGCAGGGCCAGACCGCGCTGGTCGTCTGTTCGACCGCGTTCATCACGCTCGGGCGTTCGCAGCTGAAGGCGCTCGGTTGCGCCGATCTCCCGATCGCGGTGATGCCGCATCCGTTCGGCGTGCGCACGCGCGCGGAAGTGCGCGCGCTCGCGGAGACGCTCGTCGATGAGATCGCACGGCTCGCGGTGGGAGGCAGTGATCAAACGGCGATCGCAAAAAGCGGCAGCTCGGACAAAGCGGATACGCGCGCCGCATCGATAACGGTGCCCGACGATCTCGCCGCATTCAATGAGGAATGCGAGAGTCGCAACTGGAGCGACGGCCTCCCGCTTATTCCGCCGACAATCGCGCGCGTAGATGCGATGCTCGCCGGAACCTCGCGTGCGCGCGATGAGATCGTCGCGAGCATTGCGCCGGGATTCGGCGCGGCGACGGTCGAACGTGTCGCGATCAACGCCGTCATGGCGGGTTGCCGGCCGGAGTATCTGCCGGTACTGTTGGCCGCAGTCGAAGCGGTCGCCGACCCGACGTTCAATCTGCAAGGGATTCAGGCCACGACGAATTCGGCGGCGCCGTGGATTATCGTCAACGGTCCGCTCGCAATGACGCTGGGCGTCAACTCGGGGCTCAATTGCCTGGGCCAGGGCAACCGTGCGAATGCCACCCTCGGCCGCGCGCTGCGCCTCGTGCTGCAGAACATCGGCGGCGCGCTGCCCGGCCAGATGGACCGCGCGACGCACGGTCAGCCCGGCAAGTACACATTCTGCTGTGCCGAGAACGAGGCGGCGAATCCGTGGACGCCGCTGCATGTCGAGCGCGGATTTGGTGCGGACGACAACGTCGTCACGGTCGTCGGTGCGGCGGGCACGCTCAACCTGAATTCGCATTCGAAAGACACCGCCGACCTGTTGCGTGCAATTGCGCTGAGCCTTGTGTATCCGACGAGCAACGACTATCACTTCGCCGGCGCGCCGTGGGTGATCCTGTCGCCCGAGCACGCGGAAGTCTTGCAGCGCGGCGGATTGTCCAAGGACGACGTTAAGCGAGGCATCTGGGGGCAGTCGAAAATGGAAGCGGGCCGGTTCGCGCGCAAGGATTACGACCGCGCCAAGCACACGCGCGAAAAAGAACTCGGCGGATTTGCCGCCGACACTCTCGTGCCGATATCGCCGATGCCGGAAGAGATCGGCATTATCGTCGCCGGCGGTCCGGGCACGCATTCGGTCTACGTGCCGACCTTCGGCCAGACGCGCGCGGTGTCGCGCAAAGTGCAACCGTGATTCGATTATTGCCCTGTGCCGCACTTGCGCTGGCAATGTTCAGCGCTGCGCAAGCCGCGGATTATCCCGAACGCCCGGTGCGAGTCATCGTTACGTTTCCTGCGGGTGGGCTGGACGCGAGCAGTGAGCAGGGCTCCCGCTTGCGGGATGCGACCGTCCGCGAGCCGGCCGCGGCCGCCGTGTTACTCGCACAGGCGTCGGTTGCCTTCCCGCAATACCCAGAGCACCCCGTCAGGGTAATTGTTACTTTTCCTGCAGGCGGCGGGACGGACATCGTCGCGCGCATGATCTTCCAGAAAGTCGCCGAGCGCACGGGCGGCTCGTTCGTGATCGACAATCGCGGCGGCGCCGGCGGCACGATCGGCACGGAACTCGCGGCCAAAGCGCCGTCCGACGGCTGCACAATCGTCGTCGTCTCCGGCAGCCACACGATCAATCCGAGCCTGTACAAGAAATTGAACTATGACGCCGCGCGCGATTTTGCACCGGTCACCATGCTCGTCACCGGGCCCGGCGTGCTGGTCGTGCATCCGTCATTGCCGGCGCGCAACGTGAAGGAACTCGTCTCCATCGCGAAAAACCGTCCCGGCCAATTGTTATATGCGTCCCCCGGCAACGGCACGCCGCCGCATCTCGCAGCCGAGCTCTTCAAAGCCATGGCCGGCGTCGACATCGTGCACGTGCCGTACAAAGGCAACGCGCAGGCGATGACCGATCTGATGGCGGGCCAGGAGTCGCTGTCGTTTCCGACCGGGCCGTCCGCCATGCCGCACGTGCGGGCGAAGCGGCTGCGCGCGTTGGGCGTGACGGGCGCGAAACGTGCGGTGGGCCTGCCCGATATTCCGACGATTGCCGAATCCGGCCTGCCGGGTTACCACGCAAGCGCGTGGTACGGCGTGCTCGCGCCCGCCGGGACGCCGGCTGCGATCGTCGCGAAACTGCAAAGCGAAATTCATGTTGCGCTGCGCGCGTCCGATATCGTGGACAAACTGTCGGCGCAAGGCCTCGAACCGGCGCCGGATACCGCCGAAGAATTCGCTCGCTTCATTGTTGCCGAACTCGCGAAGTGGAACAAGGTCATCGCCGCCGCCGGCATCAAAGTGGAGTAATCGGCAATGCCATCGAACGACAATAAAATCACCGCGCTGACGATATCGGGCACATGCGTCTATTCTGCTTGATCGCGTTGCTTGCCGCCGGCACGGCGGCCGCGCAATCTTATCCGTCGCACGCGATCCGCCTGATCATCCCGGCGGGTCCCGGCGGCGGCGTCGATACGATTGCGCGCTCGCTCGGGCAGCCGCTGTCGATTGCGCTCGGCCA
>CAZEAX010000383.1:0-5084 GCA_964510405.1 uncultured Streptomyces sp.
GCCATGTGAGCTTTTTCGAAGCCGACGCGTACGCGCGCTGGGCGGGTGCGCGGCTGCCGACGGAAGCGGAATGGGAGACCTTTGCCGCCGCGCAACCGGTCGATGGCAATTTTCTGGAGAACGGGCGATTTCACCCCGCGCCCGCCGCTGCGACGCGCGATGGCGGTGCGGTTCAGGTTTACGGCGACGTATGGGAATGGACGCGCAGCTCGTACGATCCTTATCCCGGCTACCGCGCGGCGTCCGGGGCGGTGGGCGAATACAACGGTAAATTCATGTCCAATCAATACGTCTTGCGCGGCGGATCCTGCGCGACACCCGCATCGCATATTCGCGCAACCTATCGCAATTTCTTTCCCGCCGCCGCTCGCTGGCAGTTCAGCGGCGTGCGTCTTGCGCGCGATATCCGTTGAAAAACCGGCGCCGCATGGCGCCGCGATTAGTTCACGCGGCAGGCGGATTGCACTTCTCGCCGCCGTCCACCGCCGATTTCCGGGCTTTTTCTCTCGGCAGAGCGATGTTCAAGTCGACGGGCATTCCCTCTGGATAAACGCAGCGTGGAGTATTAACAGTCTGCGCTTTGCCATTGACGTTTAGCGCAATTTTGACCCGTGTCGCGCTATCTCGCGGGACATTATTCGCCGCCGTATGACTGCGCCGGCGGCAAATCAACGACGCAAAGCAGCATCGAAGAGGCGTCACTGCAGGGTCATACCCGCCGCTTTTCGCCGGCTGCGACAGTGCTATTTTCCCTCTAAGATTTGCACCACAAACGCAAAACTTGGATTACAATCCGCTCAACCCAATTTTTTTGGGTGAAATCCCAGTCTTTACTGTCAAGGAGAACAGACGATGGCCGCAAAGAAAAAAGCTAGCAAAAAGCCCGCGAAGAAAAAATCAGCACGCAAACCCAGCGCAGCGTTCATGAAGCCGATGCACATTTCGGCCGCATTGAGCCCGGTGATCGGCGCCGGCCCCTACCCGCGCACGGAAGTCACCAAAAAATTGTGGGCCTACATCAAGAAGCATGGCCTGCAGGATTCGAAGAACCGCCGCAACATCAACGCGGACGACAAGTTGAAAGAAGTCTTCGGCGGCAAGAAGCAGGTGTCGATGTTCGACATGACCAAACTGGTCAGCAAGCACCTGAAGTAATCGCCTTACCAGGTTATACGCGAGCGGCCGGTACCGTCATGCGGTACCGGCCGTTTGTTTGTACGCGGTTTACCGCGCGGGGCCGTCCGGCCTGCGCACGAAATAACCGGCGCCGACCAGCAGCACGGCCATGGTCCAGAAAACAGGCGTCATGCCGAGCGCCGCGCCCAGCGCCCCGAACAGCAACGGAATCACCGTCTGGCTGATATTGATCAGGAGGGTGCGCACCGCGATCGCCTCCGCGCCGCGTCCCGGCGGCGCCTTGTTGTAGAGCAGCGACATGATCATCGGCTGCGCACCGCCGAGTCCCGCGCCGAGAAAGAACGCGAGCCCGATCAGCACGGGCACGGTCGTCACCATGGGAAAAATGAACAGCGCAATGCCGGTCGAGATCATCGCGCCGATCAGCATCTGCCATTCGCCGACACGGTGGATCACGAGCGGCATCGCGAGCCGCACCACGAACACCGCGCCGCCGAACGCGCCGAGTATCAATCCGATCGTCGACGCCGACAGGTGGATGTTGTGGCCGTGGATGGGCACCACGAACGAGAAGAGATCCCATACCATGGACAGGAGCCCGCTTACGATGAACACGCGGCGCATGGTGCGGCTGCGCAGCAGGTCGACCAACCGGCGCCGCGGTGCGTCGTGCGCCTCCGCCGGCTGCAGCGGCACTTCGATGCGCTTTGCCAGGAGCGCGATAAGCGTCGCCAGTGCAAAGCATGCGAGCAGCATCATGGTGCGCCGGTAGCCGATCGCGTCGATCGCAAAACCCGCGACCATCGGACCCAGAAATCCCGACGTTGAAAAACTGAGTGCCAGCCAGCTAAAATTTTTCGCGCGGTCGGCCGGCTTGCCGACGACCGCCGCGAGATAATTGACCGCGATGTGAAACACGATAAAGCCGGAGCCCGCTAGGCAGCTCGTGACGAACAGTGCCGGCAGCGTCGGCGAGATCACGGCCACCATGATTCCGGCGAAGAGTGTGGCCGCGCCGATGAGCATCGGCTTGCGCACGCCGATGCGGTCGATCAGACGGCCCACCGCGATCGAGAAGGTCATCGGCAACAGCGCCAGCAGCGACAGCAGTATGCCGACGGTAAACGGCGACGCCTGCAGGTGCAACGCGAACAGCGACAGCGTCACGCGGGCGCCCGCGTAGGCGAGGTGCAGCGTGATGGTAAAAGGCAGGACGAAGGCGAGTGTCACTTAGAGTGCCCAACACAATGAAACACGTGTGCGTTGCTGCCAGAATTGGTGATGGCAACGCGCCCGGTGAAGGCAATAGTCGTTCTATTGCCAAGACGAGCAACGCGGCGTCGGGTGGAGGGCGGAGCAGGTTCCAAGCGCTTCATGCTTGGATGCGACCCCGCAGCGCGACAAGAAGCGCACCGATTCCACGCGACTTACACGCACCTGCACGGTCGCATCCCCGCAAGCGGGGCGCGTCGGAGGGCGGAAGACGGTTCCCTCCGGGATCTGACCCCGCAGACGCGCAAGGGGATCGGCTTATGTGCGCCCATGATCGGCTCCACGGTCGCATCCCCATAAATGGGGCCCCTGCTCCGCGTTGCGCCGATCCCTGCTCCACGCTGCGGTGCGCCGCCGATTCTGGCTGCAACCCTTCGGGCTGGCACGAGTTTTGGCCTGTAGCCCCCGGCTCACGGCGAAAGGATTTTGTTCTTGGGGCGGAGACGGGGGCCGACTGGCGCATATAAATTCCGTGGGCTACGGCGCCGTTCCCGCAAACGGGCCTGCGGCTAACGAGTCTCGGCGCCATGTTGTCGAAAGCCCCTTGCTTAGAATGACTAAGCTGCAGGACTTACTTCCAGCCCTGAGCCAAAATCGTGACAGCGCATCGCGCGTTTCATTGTGTTGGCACTCTTACGGCCCGGCAACACCGAGGAAAACGCGATTTTACCCGTCTTGAGGCGCGCGCCCGCATTATCCGCTGCTGCCGCCGAAGAAGGTGTTGGGTATACTCGTACGCGGCGCCTGCAGCGGCTGTCCGATGCGCGCACGATCGAACCCGGAGTCCGGCTACCTCGCGATGGAAGTGATCAAAGTCACCGCCGCAATCGGCGCCGAAATCCGCGGCGTGGATCTCGCCCATGAACTGGCCGTGTCCACGGTGCAGGAGATCCGCGCCGCATGGCTCGAACACGGCGTGATTTTTTTTCGCGACCAGGAACTGTCTTCAGCGCAGTTCCTGGCGTTCGCGCAGACGCTCGGCATGCCGGTCGAGTATCCGTTCATCAAAGGCCTGCCGGGATTTCCGTGCATCACGCCGGTGATCAAGCTCGAGCACGAGCGCCACAACTTCGGCGGCATCTGGCATTCCGATACGACTTATCTCGCCACGCCGCCGATGGGCACGCTGCTCCTGGCGTGCGAAGTCCCGCCGGCCGGCGGAGATACGCTGTTTGCGAATCAGTATCTCGCGTACGAAGCCTTGTCCGACGGGCTCAAACAAACGCTGGCGGGTCTGTCGGGTGTCGCCAGCTCGGCGAACGCCGATGTCAGCAAGACGCGCGAAGACCGCGTGAAGACCGACGGCCGCGACGACGCGCAAAAGGAATACAGCGCCGAGCATCCGGTCGTGCGCACGCATCCCGAAACCGGACGCAAGGCGCTGTATGTGAACGTCGGCCATACGGCGCGCTTCAAAGGCTGGAGCGCAGCGGAAAGCGCGCCGCTCTTGCAGTTCCTGTTCCAGCACCAGATCCAGCCGGAATTCACCTGCCGTTTCAGCTGGCGGCCGGGCTCTATCGCGCTCTGGGACAATCGCTGCACCCAGCATTACCCGGTCAACGATTATCACGGCTACCGGCGCGTGATGCACCGGATCACGCTCGCCGGCGACCAACCCCGCTGATTATTCGGGCGCCGGCTGATCGCGTTTCCATGCGACCAGTGCAACGCCCGCGCAGGTAATCGCGATGCCGAGGATCGAAACCATGCTCGGCACGACTTTGAACAGCGCGAACTCGAGCACCACCGCGAACACGGGCGTCAGATAAAAAAGGCTGGTCACGCGCGTGGCTTCGCCGTGGCGCATCAGCGTATGCAGCGCGCTCACGGCGAGTATCGACGCGCAGATCACGAGGAACACGATGGCCGCGAACATCTGCCACGCGAACGTGATGCGGAACCCTTCGACAAACCAGGCGAGCGGCGCCAGTACCGCCGCCGAGGCGATGAACTGCAGCAGCGAAGCGGTGCGCAAATCCGCGTGCCGGCAAAATGCGCGCTGATACAGCGTGCCGGCGGTGACCGCCAGCAGCGCGACGATGACCGCGCACAGGCTGCCGAGCGTCATTTCGCGGATGTCGATCTTGTGCCATACCACGAGGACCACGCCGGCGAAGCCGACCGCGATGCCGAGCCACTGGCGCGACGACAGCTGTTCGCCCATCCAGCGCGAAGCGACGAGCGCCGTGAGCAGCGGCTGCACGGTCAGCAGCACGGCGGTAATTCCCGCCGAGACGCCGAGGTATTGCGTGTAATGGCTGCCGCCGAGATGGATCGCGTGCATCAAGAGGCCCGCGACGATCACGTGGCCGAATTCCGCGCGCGTGGCCGGCCAGCGCGCGCGCATGAGCAGCACGATGGGCAACATGCACGCGATGCCGAACAGGAAGCGCGCGGTGAGGAAAGTAAACGGCGCCGCATACAGCATGCCGATTTTGGAGGCCAGAAAACCCGAGCCCCAGATCGCGACGAAGTACCACGCGAGCAAGGAATCGAACCAGCGGTGACGGGAAACGGCGGCACTCACGCAGCGGCACTTCCATGCGGTTATGCGAACGGAACCGCGAGTATAACCCGCGGGAAATTGGCGCCGGCGCGCGCCAAACCGGCTAAACTATCGCCCTGCAATTCCGGGACCGCGCAACGCCCGCGGTCCGCCGCATACTGAAACGGGA
>CAZEAX010000384.1:0-5079 GCA_964510405.1 uncultured Streptomyces sp.
CGAACGGCGATCGCGGGCTCATGCGCATAGTATTCGACAATCTGATCGGCAACGCATGTAAGTTCTCCGCCCGCGCCGCGGCGGCGAAAGTCGACATCGGCGCGCTTGAACAGGACGGTGAAACCGTGTACTACGTCCGCGACAACGGCGCGGGGTTCGACATGCGATATTCGGGCAAGCTTTTCAACGCGTTTCAGCGCTTGCACAATACCGGCGAATTCGAGGGCACCGGCATCGGCTTAAGCATCGTGCACCGCATCGTCGCGCGGCACGGCGGCAGAATCTGGGCGGAAGGCAAGACCGGCGCGGGCGCGACGTTTTACTTTACGCTCGGCCGGCCTGCGGACGTCCCCGGGAACATCGCTACCGCGCCGTCCGGCGAGACGGCCGTGTCCCGGTGAGCGGCGCAACCTCGTTGATCCGCGTTCGTGAATCCGCCGGCGCCCGGGATTAGATGAGCGCCGAAGCGGCGGCCGGCGCCGCCAATCCGCGCACGACGCGGCTGCTGGAAGGCCCGATAGTGCCGACGCTGCTCAAGCTCGCGGCGCCCAATCTTGTTCTCCTGCTGGTTCAATCGTCGATCGGTTTGATCGAAGCGTATTGGGTCGGCCAACTGGGCACCGATGCGATGGCCGGTGTGGCGCTGGTATTTCCGGCGCTGATGCTGATGCAGATGATGTCGGCTGGCGCGATGGGCGGCGGCATCTCGTCGGCGATTGCGCGCGCGGTCGGCGCACGGCGCCATGCCGACGCGAACGCGCTCGTCATTCATGCGTTGATTATCACCGTCGCGCTCGGCGTGATGTTCAGCGTTGCGATGCTCGCTGGCGGGCGTGCGCTCTACACGCTGATGGGCGGGCGCGACGCCGTGCTCGAAGCGGCTCTCGCTTACTCCAACCTGTTGTTTGCCGGCATCGTGCTGCTGTGGATCTTCAACGCGCTCGCGAGCGTGCTGCGCGGCACCGGCAACATGGCGCTGCCGGCCATCGTGACCGCCGCGGGCGCCGTGCTCGTCATACCGCTCTCGCCGGTGCTGATTTTTGGCTGGGGGCCGTTTCCGCGCTGGGGAGTCGCGGGCGGCGCTGCCGCGGTGCTGCTCTATTACGCGGGCGCGATTCCGTTTCTCGCGCATGCAATATGGTCGGGCCGCAATGTCGTGCGCCCGGTGCTGCGTGGAACGAAAATCAGCCGGCCGCTCCTGTATGAAATCCTGCGCGTCGGGTTGATTGCGGCGGCGATCACGGTCACGACTAACCTGACGGTGGCATTGACGACGGGGATCGTCGGCCGTGCGGGCGCGCAGGCGATTGCCGGTTACGGCATCGGCTCGCGGCTCGAATATCTCTTGATTCCGCTCGCGTTCAGTCTCGGCGCGCCGCTCGTCGCGATGGTGGGCACGTGCATAGGCGCCGGCAAAACCGCGCGCGCGCTGCGTGCGGCGTGGCTCGGCGCGCTGATTGCGGGATCGGTCGCCGAAACGGTGGGACTCGCCGCGGCGTGTCTTCCGTCTGCCTGGATGGGTTTGTTCAGCGCGGATGCCGCCGTCATCGCGCACGGCTCGCAATACCTGCGCATCGTCGGGCCGTTTTACGGCTTCTTCGGCGTCGGCATGGTGTTGTACTTTGCGTCGCAAGGCGCGGGCCGGCTTGCCTGGCCGCTCGTTGCCGGCTTGTCGCGTCTCGCGGTAGCGGGCGCGGGCGGCGCGCTTGCGTATGCATGGACGCAGGATCTCGCCGCGGTTTTTGCCGCGCTCGGGTTGGCGCTGGCCGTGTTCGGCGCGATCGTCGCGGGGGCGGTCGCGCGCGGCGCGTGGGGAACGCCGCCGCGGCGCGCGTAAACCGCATGTCGCCGGCCTGACTTGCGGTATGCTGGCGGCGCAGCGCCGTTTTAAACCATATCAAGGAGATTTCTTATGGCAGCCCTTCAAGCCGGCACCCTGGCGCCGGACTTCACTCTCGCTTCGCAGGCAGGCGACAAGATCACGCTAGGCAGCTACCGCGGCCGCCGCACCGTGGTGTCGTTTCTGCCGTTTGCTTTCACCGGCGGGTGAAAGAACCAGGTCAGCGGGTTCCGTGAGAACTACGCACAATTCAAAGCGCTCAACGTGGAAATCCTGCAGATCAGCGCGGACACCGTGCCAAGCCTGAAAGTCTGGATGGAGCAACTGGGCGGCCTGCCGTTTCCGCTGCTGTCCGATTACTGGCCGCACGGCGCGGTCGGCAAAGCTTACGGCGTATTCAACGAGGAGCGCGGCATGGATGCGCGTTCGGCATTCGTCCTCGACGCGCAGGGCATCATCCGCTATTCGCAGGTCTACGCGCCGGGCACCATCCCCGAAAGCAAAGAGCTGCTGGAGCAGTTGCAAAAAATCTAAGTCCGGCTCCGGCGCGCGACCGGACGCTCGTCGCGCGCCGCCTCAGCTTTTCGTCGAATCGAGCATCGCCTTCAACAACGTTTCCGGTTCGTGCGCGCCCGACACGGCGACCTTGCGATTGAAGATGAAAAACGGCACGCCGTTAACGCCGCCCTGGCGCGCTTCGAGATCGCTGCCGAGTATCGCGTCGCGGTCTTCATCCGAGTCGAGATAATCTTCGAGCAGGTCGCGTTCGAGTCCGGCGCGTGCGCCGATGTCCGCCAGCGTTTTCCGGTCGGCCAGATTGGCGCCCTCCTTGAAATAAGCGGCGAACAGGCTTTCCGCGACTTCGTCCTCGCGCCCGTGTTTTGCGCCGTACAGCATAAGCCGGTGCGCGTTGACGGTATTCGGCTGGACCTTGATGGCGTCGAACGCAAAATCGATGCCGACTTCGCGGCCGACGGCGGCGACGCGCTCGTATTTGTTGCCGGCCGGCCCCCATTTGCGCTCGATGTACGCCTGCCGCGAGATTCCTTCTTCGGGCAAATCGGGATTCAACTGAAACGGCAGCCAGCGCACGGCCGGCGGTTCCTCATCGGGCATCTGCTCGCGGTACATCCGCAGCGCGGATTCCAGGCGGCGTTTGCCGATGAAGCACCAGGGTCAAACCACGTCGGAGACGATGTCGATGGTGAGCTTGGGTTTGGAGGTCATGGGTATTCCTCGGGCAGGTAGTCAAGCGTCAGTCTATCGCGCAGCGCATCGCGAGTCGAGGCGGCCGGAGTTTTCATCGTTGCATGCGCAGCAGGCGCGCGGCTTCCGCCGCGCGCGCGTCGTCGATTTCCCGCACCACGCTCTGGAGATCGACGGGCGGCAGGCTGCGGTCGAAGCGCCCGGTCAGCGTGACGTCGGGAGTCAGCGCGCCCTGCTCGTATAGCGACCAGATTTCCCTGCCATATTCGGTCGTCAGGAGTTCCGGCGCGCTGCGGCCGAAATAATTCGTCAGGTTGGCGACGTCGCGTTCGAGCATGTCGCGCGCGTGATTGTTGCCCGCCGCGTCGATGGCCTGCGGCAGGTCGATGATGACCGGGCCCGTCGCGCCGAGCAGTATGTTGTATTCCGATAGGTCGCCGTGCACGATGCCGGCGACGAGCATGCGCACGACTTCCTTCATCAACAGCGCGTGGTAATGGCGCGCCTCGTCGGCGGAGAACTCCAGATCGTTGAGCCGGGGCGCGGCTTCGCCGTGCGCGTCCGTCACGAGTTCCATCAACAGCACGCCTTCGTGAAAATTGTAGGGCACGGGCACGCGCACGCCGGCCGCGGCCAGGCGGTACAGCGCATCGACTTCCGCGCTTTGCCACGCCTCTTCCTGGACCTTGCGTCCGTAGCGCGTGCCTTTTTCCATTGCGCGCGCGCGACGGCTGTTCTTGGTCTTGCGGCCCTCGGTGTAATCGACGGCCTGGCGGAAACTGCGCTTGTTGGCTTCCTTGTACACCTTGGCGCAGCGTATCGCGTCCCCGCAACGAACCACGAAAATCATGGCTTCCTTGCCGCTCATCAGCTGGCGGACCACCGCGTCGACGAGGCCGTCCTCGACGAGGGGTTCGAGCCGCTTGGGAATTTTCATCGCGCAATTATGGGGCTTTTCGCCGGCGCGGCCGCGAACGCGTGAAAACTTGTTGCTTAAGCAGGCGGGGACGATGGCATTGAATGGCTTCCCTGCATGTTTACCTGCGCCGCGATTAGGTCTAGGATGCTCGTTCGCAGCAGCGCGGGACCGCGGACGAGCAAGCGGCCGCGTTCCGCATAAAAAGGGAGGGGGAGATGGAGAAAGACGGATTCGATCGCCGCGCTTTTCTGAAAAGCGCGGTTGCCGGCGGCGCCGCCGCCGTTGCAGTCAATATTCCGCAGACCGCGGAGGCCCAGCCCGCGACGACCGCGGCAAACGCGTCCCCCGGCTATGCATTTCTCAATCCGGAAGAGGGTGCATTTATCGAGGCCGTGGTCGATCACATGGTGCCCGCCGATGAGCTGACGCCCAAGGGCACCGACATCGGGCTCAATATTTTCATCGATCGCGCGCTCGCCGGCGGCTGGGGCAAGGGCGACCGGCTCTACATGCAGGGCCCGTGGAAGCCGGGCGTGCCGAGCCAGGGTTATCAACTGCCGCTGACGCCCGCCGAGTTGTATCGCACCGGCATCGCCGCCGCCAACGCGCATTGCGTCAAGAGTTATCAAAAGAGTTTCGACAAGCTGGGCGAGGCGCAGCGCGAAGAATTCCTGCTCGCGCTGCAGGGCGGCAAGGTGACTTTCGAAAACGGTCCGCCCGCGCGCGTATTTTTCACCGCGCTTTACCAAAGCGTCATGGAAGGCATGTTCGCCGACCCGATGTACGGCGGCAACAAGGACAAGGCGGGCTGGAAGCTGATCGGTTTCCCGGGCGTCATCGCGGTCAATCATCAAAACGTCGAGAAATTCCGCGACAAGCCGTTTCCGACGAATCCCGTCGGCATCGCGGACATGAGCTAAGGGGCTGACCATGGCAAAAAAACTCAAAGAAGTCGATGTCGTGCTCGTCGGTCTCGGCTGGACGGGCGGCATCCTCGCGAAGGAACTTTCCGCGGCCGGCCTCAAGGTCGTCGCGCTCGAACGCGGCGGCATGCGCACCACCGAGAACGATTATTCCGTGCCGCAAGTGCGCGACGAGCTGCGCTTCGTGGTTC
>CAZEAX010000385.1:0-5063 GCA_964510405.1 uncultured Streptomyces sp.
CCAGCATGTGCTGTTTCCAGCCGATTACCCCTGACGCCGGCGTTTTGAACAAAGTCGGCCAAGCGACTCGAGATCGTCCGACGCTGTTGCCCCGCTGTAACCTATTCAGCGGCCCACCCACTCTTCTACCAACGCAGGGGGAATCATGAAACGCTTATCTGCTATTGCATCAGGATTGTTCGTTCTCGCAACATTCATTGCGGGCTGCGCATATCAACCCCACGGTCCTGCCCAGCTGGGTTGGGACGTGGTGTTCGATGGCACCAATCTGAACAATTTCAACCGCCTCGGCGATGCCAACTGGCGCCTGCAGGACGGTTACGCGCAAGCCGATCTCGGCGGCGCGGGTTCCAGCTTCCTGGTCACGAAAAAAACATACAAGGACTTCCAGCTGCGCGCCGAAATCTGGGTCGATGAAACCGCCAACAGCGGCATCTTCATCCGCTGCACGAACCCGAAGGAAATCACGGCGAAGAACGCCTATGAAGTCAACATTTTCGACACGCGGCCGGATCCGTCATACGGCACGGGCGCCATCGTCGACGTCGCGAAAGTCGATCCGATGCCCAGGGCCGGCGGTCAGTGGAACACGATGGAAATCATCGCGCAGGGCCCGCGCATGACGGTCATCTTCAACGGCAAGGTGACGGTCGACGGCGCGCAGGACGCGCGCAACCCCGCCGGACACATCGGGGTGCAGTGGGGGCAGGGCATCGTGAAGTTACGCAAGCTGGAAATCAAGCAGTTATAAGATTCGGCCGGGACCAAGTCGCGGGGCGGTCAAGCGACCGCCCCGTTTTTTTTATTCAGTCTGCCTGAATGCCCGTCTGCTTGACGATTTTCGACCACTTCACGAGCATCGCGGCGCGTACCGCGTCGAACTCCTGCGGCGTCTTGTGGACGACGTCCATGTCTTCGCCTTGCAGGTGTTGCGCGACCTCCGGCATCTGCATCGCCTGGTTCAGCAGCGCGTTTAATTTTCCGACCACCGCGCGCGGCGTGGCGGCGGGCGCGACAACCGCGTACCACGACACGAATTCATAGCCCGGTACGCCGGACTCGTTGATCGTCGGCAGTTCCGGCAGCAGGCGCGAGCGCGCGAGGCTGGTGACGGCAAGCGGGCGCAGCCGGTTCGCCTTGATGTGCGGCAATACGGGCACCAGCGGACTGAACATCATCTGCACGCGGCCGGCGATCAGGTCGATCAACGCCGGCGAGCTGCCTTTGTACGGAACGTGGGTTATGTTGACCTGCGCCGAAACCTTGAATAACTCCCCCGCCAGATGCGAGGCGGAGCCGTTGCCCGACGAGACGAAGTTGATCTGGCCGGGTTTAGCCTTCGCCAGCGCGATCAAATCCGCGATCGAATTGGCCGGCACGCCCGGAAACGTGACGAGCAGCGAACGATAGACGACGAGTTCGGCGACACCCGCGAAATCCCGCACCGGATCGTACGGCAGGTTTTTCTTGAGCAGGCCCTGGATCGGATGGCTGCTCGAGATCACCAGTACGGTGTAGCCGTCGGCGGGCGCTTTCGCAGTGAGGTCTGCGGCGAGATTGCCGCCCGCGCCGGGCCGGTTGTCGATGACCACCGCGCGGCCGGATTTTTCGGCGAGCCTGGGGCCGACGATGCGCGCGATTTCGTCGTTGCCGCCGCCCGGCGGGAAGCCGACGATGACCCGTATGGGCTTGGCCGGATAATCGGTGTCGACCGCGGTTGTTGCCGCACTCGCAATCGTCGATGCGGTCGCGAACGCGATCGACAGCGCAACGTGCACGACGGGTAGAAGCGATGGCCGCATGATCAGGCGGAAATCATCACTTCATCGCCCGCGGCTTCGAATTTGGTGCCGAAGCGTTTGGACAATTGCTGAATTTCCGCGAGCGCCGCCTGCTCTTCGGCGCACGGCCGGATTACGATTTCGGTATTGTCGAGCTGCCGCACGAACGAGAAACCCATCTTGCTGATCTTGCGGTCTTCGAACGTCACGCGCGCCATCAAGCCGACCCAGCCTTTGAGGAATCGCTTGTTGCTCTTGATGAAGCAGAAGCTGCCGAGGCCGTAATAAATCGGCTTGCCCTTGTAGATTTCGATCGAGAGCGGATAGTGCTCCGCATGCGCCATCACGACGTCGGCGCCCTCGTCGATTGACGCATGTGCGATTTCAATCTGGAATTCGTGGTTTTCGCCGCGATGTCCCATGTGATGGGACGACACGACGATGTCCGCTTTGCCGCGCAGCGCACGCACGTCCTGCCTGAACCACTCGAGATAATCGCGATCGCACCACGTCAGGATTTTCGGCGGCGTGCCGGGCCGGTTCGGCGGCAGCGTGCCGTCTTTGTAATAAACGGGCTGATATGCAGTGTACGCCTTGATCACGGCGACGCCCGGATGCATCTCGCCTGCTTCGTGATGGTTCGGCCAGTATTGCGAAGTACGCTGCAGAAAGCCGAAGCGCGTGCCGTTGCGCGTGACGACCGCGGGTGCGCGCGCCGCGCTGCGATTGATGCCGGTGCCGACATGCGGTATGCCGAGTTTGTCGAGACAGGCATTCGACGACATGATCGCTTCGGGCCCGTAGTTCTGGTTGTTGGCATTGCCGACGCAATGAAACCCGCCATGCACGAGCGCGGGTCCTGTCGCCGTCGGCGCAAAAAATCCGTCGTAACCGGATTTCTCGTCGGGCATCATCACGCGCTGGACCGGCGGATCGTACAGGCAGCATTCGAGATTGCCGAACACCGCATCCGCTTTATGCAGCGTGTCGGCGACTCGCCGGAACGGCGCGGTGACGTCTTCTACGCCCATCAGGTTGATATCGCCGGTGAGAATGATGCTCGAACGCATGGGTTGGCCTTTCAGTATTTTGATCGGGAAGCAGGACTAGCGCGCATTTTAAACCGGCGGCGCGCAGTGCGTTTGACCGGGATCAGGCCGCGTGCGCTCTGGCGCACGCAGCGGCGGTCGTCGCGCGGATAATTTCCGCGAGGCGCAGCGTGCCGGGACCCGCCGCTTCTCGATCGGCGTATACGAGGTAGAGCTCCACGAAACGCTCGCCGCCTTCGCGCAGCGGCAGTGCGCGCAAAGTGTGGTCTGCGAGTTCGTCGCGTATCTTGTATTCCGGATACCACGCGTAGCCGTATCCCGCACGGGCGGCGATGATCGAAGTCGACATGTTGCTGACGGTCCAGCGCTGGGTCGCCTCGAGCGACGTGCGCGCCGCGCGGCTTTGCCCCGTTTCGCGCACGACCAACTGGCGGTGCGCGCGCAGATCCTTTACGGTGACCTTGCGCTCGAGTTGGTGCAGCGGGTGCTGCGGACTCGCCGCCAGCACGAGCCGCAGGCGGATCAGCGGATCACCGGCAAAGCCGGGTGGAATTGACCCCGCGATTGCCAGCGCGGCGTGACCGGTCAGCAGCGCTTCCTGCGTGCCGCTGATCACCGACTCGATCAACTCGATGCGCGTATCCGGCGCCTCATTGCCGAAACTGGCGAGACAATCGAGGATCAACCAGGTTGGAAACAGGACTTCCACCGCAATCCGGATTTCGGGTTCGAAGCCGGCGGCGAGCGAGCGCGCCGCTTTTTCGAGGCCGCCCGCTTCGTCGAGCAATGCCCGCGCGCGCCGGTAGAGGAGTTGCCCGGTCGGCGTGAGCACCGCTTTGCGGCCGTGAATCTCGAATGCTTTCACGTCGAGCACCGCTTCCAGTTTCTGCACGGCATAGGTGACCGCCGACTGGCTCTTGTGCAAGGCTGCGGCGGCCTGCGCGTAGCCGCCAGCATCGACGACGGCGATCAGGGCGCGCCATTGCTCGAGGCCGATGCGTGGGGCAGGGGCGGAATTCATATCAGTTAAATAGATAAGTAGAGCTGAAATATTGAACTATTTTATCGATTTAGTAAATGATTAAATGGCATCGCCTGATCAACATTTATAGGAGACGTGCCATGAACAAGACCCTGCTGCAAATCAATGCGAGCCTGTTTTCCGATGCGGGCGCCTCGAGCGTGCTGGCGAACGAATTCGTTGCCGGCTGGAAGAAACGCAATCCCGCCGCCGTGGTAATTGTGCGCGATCTCGCCAGGGAGCCGGTGCCGCATCTGACGGCGGAACGTTTCCAGGCGTTTATTACGCCCGTAGACAAACGCGATGCGAACCAGCGCGCCGAAGTCGCATATTCCGACGCGCTGATCGACGAATTGAAGCGTGCCGACGTGATCGTGCTCGGCGTGCCGATGTACAACTTCGACGTGCCGTCGACGCTCAAGGCGTACTTCGATCACATCGCCCGCGCCGGTGTTACGTTTCGCTACACCGAGAAGGGACCGGCCGGCCAGTTGACCGGCAAGAAAGTCTACGTGTTCGCATCGCGCGGCGGAATTTATGCCGGTAAGCCGCACGATACGCAGACCGCATACCTTAAGAATTTCCTGGGTTTGCTCGGCATTACGGACATCGAATTCGTCTATGCGGAAGGTCTCGCCATCAGCGCGGCGAGCAAGGACACCGCGCTCGCGCAGGCGAAGCAGGTGGTTGCGCGGTTGAACGCGCAGACGCAAGTACCGCTGGCGGCGTAGCAGTACCTTGCAAAACCGCGGCGTTGCACGCATATAGCTCAATTGGATCGCACAAGGAGAACGCGCATGAAAAAGCTGTCGTTTATCCAGCGCAACAACCAGCGGCATTGGGTCGGCAACGGCTTTCCGGTGCGCAGCGTATTTTCGTACAACGATCGCGCGGCCGAGTTTTCGCCTTTCCTGCTGCTCGATTACGCGGGCCCGGCGACTTTTCCGCCGACGGCCGAACGCAAGGGCGTCGGCGAGCATCCGCATCGCGGCTTCGAGACCGTGACGATCGTTTACGCCGGTGAAGTCGAGCATCGCGATTCCTCGGGCGGCGGCGGTATCATCGGCCCCGGCGACGTGCAGTGGATGACGGCGGCGGGCGGGCTCGTGCACGAGGAATTTCACGGGCCGAAGTTCGCGCAAACCGGCGGCGCATTCGAAATGGTGCAGCTGTGGGTGAACCTGCCGGCCAAGCACAAACTGGCGCAGCCCG
>CAZEAX010000386.1:0-5038 GCA_964510405.1 uncultured Streptomyces sp.
CTTCACCGGGCGCCTTGCCCTCACCAATTCTGGCTGCAACGCACACGTGTTTCATGGTGTTACGGACTCTTTACGAAAGTCACATCGACCGGCTGTCCTGGATGCAGCTTCACCGCATCCTCCGGCGTCGTGCGCGCCTCGATCAGGTAGACGAGCTTCGTGCGCGTCTCCCGGCTGTAGATAACCGGCGGCGTATATTCAGCCTGCGGCGAGATGAACGTCACCTGCGCCGCGAGCGGCGCAGCGCAGCCGTCGCAGCGCACGTTGACGGCCTGTCCGATCTTGAGCGCACCCAGCGCGGATTCGGCGATGAAAAACCGCACCTTGATATTCTGCGCCGGCAACAACGAAACCACCGGAGAACCGGCCGGCACCCATTCGCCCGCGACATAATTCGTGTCGTTCACGAGACCCGCGAGCGGCGCGGTCACGGACTTCTGCGCAAGCTTCCAGTCCGCCTGCGCGAGTGCCGCGCGCGCCGCCTGCGCGTTGAATTCGGCGGCGCGTATTTCATCCTGGCGCGCAGCAAGCTGCGCGGTCGCGACCTGCGCTTCCAGTTCGCCGACGCGCGCGCGGTCGCGCTCGGCCGCGGCGCGGGCCTCGTCCACTGCGCTCTTCGACACGAAATTCGATGCGACCAGTTGCTCCTGGCGCGACAGATTGACCGTGGAGAGCTTGAGACTCGCGCGGGCCTGCGCGAGTTGCGCGCGCACCGCGTCGATTTCCGAAGGCCGCCGGCTTTTCCTGAGATCGGCGAGTTGCGCTTCCGCATTGCGCGCGCGCTCTTCCGCTTCGCGGCGCGCCGCCGCTTCGTTCACCTGCTCGAGCGTGAACAACGGCTCGCCGGCTTTCACCGCGCTGCCGCGTTTGACCTGCAGCGTCTGCAGGCTGCCCGCAAACGGCGCCGCGACTCTCACGTATTCGCCTTCGGCATAGCCCTGAAACACGCCGTCGCTTTTGCTGCCGCAGGCGCCCAGCGCCGCGACAAGCACGGGCAACCATAAAGAGCGAATAATTCTCATGCGCGATGCTATCATTTTCGCATGCTCAATGCCGCCGCCCGCCGCCCGACGCTGCTGCAACTATCCACGTGGCAATGGCTCTGGCTGGCGCTCGCCGTCGTAACTCTGGTGCCGGCTGCCTATTTCGCGTATGCCGATACGCTCGAAGTCGCGCGCGTGGCCCGTGTGCAGTTGATCGAACACTACCGCCTGTGGGAAACGGCGCCCGACTATGCGGGAACCCCGCAGGCGTGGACCCGGTTCGCCGCATGGCTGCTCGATACCGACCAGTTGATGGAACGCGTGCGCATGCAGCAAGGCACGCTGGCCGAACAAATCGAAATCGACTTCCGGCGCGATCTCCTGCTTGCGTGCGGCAGGACCGCCGGTGCGTATCTTTTGCTGTGGTTGACGCCGCTTGCGCTCTTGTACGGCGCGGGCCGGTTTTATCGGCGCCGCAAGCGGCGTTAGTGAGTTTCCGTGCGCGGTGTGCCGGCGCGCTGCGTTGCGTCGGCCTTCATGATGAATGCGCCGGCGCCCAGCAGCATCGCGTCCATCCAGAACGCGGCGCCGATCCCGAATGCGCTGCCGACCGTGCCGAATATCAAGGGCACCAGCACCTCGGTGAATTTATTGAAGCTCTGGCGCAATCCCATTGCCTCGCCGCTGCGCCCCGCGGGCGCGCGATTGTAGGTGATCACCATCGACAGCGGCCCGCAACAGCCGAGTCCGACGCCGAGCACGAACGAAATCGCGGCCAGCATGTAGACGTTCTTGACGAACGGAAACAACATGCAAGCCACCGCCGCCAATGCCAGCGATCCGTACAATACGGTTTCCTCGCTGCTGCGTTTGACCAGCGCCGTCATCACCAGCCGCGTCCCTATTATGCCCACGGCGTAAGTGCCGATCACGATACCGATCAGCGAAGCGGACAATCCGATCGAGTGCCCGTAAATCGGCATGTAAAAATTGTAAAGCTCGCCGCCGGTCTCGATAATTCCCGCCGCGATGAACGCGCGCCGCAGCGGCGGGTTGCGGATGAGGTCCATCGTGCGCTGCCCGCGGCGCTTCCCGTCTTCGGCGACACGCGGCAAGCGGTGCGCGAAAAACAGCAGGAACAGTACCGGGCCGACGGGCAGCAGCGAGAGCACGAGATAAGTCGATTGATGACCGATAGAATCGATTAAAAAACCGGTCAGCGTCGGCCCGAGCAACGCCGTCAATGCAACCCCGAGGCTGAATGTCGCGTAATTGCGCGTGCGCTTGTGCCCGGCGCCGAACGCGCCGATCAGATGCTGCGCCGAAACCGTGTAAAAAATATAGAGCGTGCCGATCAGCGTCGCCGACAGAAAAAGCGCGGCAAACCCGCGCCACAGATAAGGCAGCACGAGCCCGCAGCCTAGCGCCAGCGATCCCATCAGCATGGGCACGCGCGGGCCCAGCCGGTCGGACACGCGGCCGGCGTAAAGCGCGAGAAACAGGGAGAAGAACGAATACAGCGAATACAGGATGCCGATGACGAGCGGCGTCGCCCCGAGGTCTATCGCGTACAGGGAAATCAGCATTTTGCTGCCCTTGTAGGCGATATGATTGAGCACCGTCAGGGCGACGATGACGTAAAACCCCATGGCATCCCGGGCGCGGCGGCGTGGCGCGCAAGTTGAAGATAAGGCGCGATTGTAATGCATGCGCGCGAGCGCAGCCTCCGCCGCGCGGCGCGTATCCGGTTAAAATCGACTCTTACGCGCGCCGCGATGATTCGCGCGCCAAACATGGAGATCAGCGCATGAAAATCGAAACCATCGGTGTAATGAGTCCCGGCGACATGGGCCAGGCGATTGCGCAGCAACTGAAGAACAAGGGATACGAGGTCTGTACCGCGCTCGATAACCGCAGCGCGCGCAGCAAAGCTCTCGCGCGGGAGGCCGGCCTCACCGACGTGGGTTCGATTGCAAAACTGACCGAGCAGTGCGACCTCATCCTGTCCGTGATGAATCCGGGCGCGGCGCCCGCCTTCGCTGCGGAAATTGCGCAGGCACTGAAGGTGAATAAACGCAGCCCCCTCGTCGTCGACTGCAACGCGATCGCGCCGGTCACGATGCAGGGGATTGCCGCGCAAATCACCGCCGCGGGCGGGCTCTGCGCCGACGGCGGCATCATCGGGCCGCCGCCGCGCGGCACGGCCAAGACCAGGCTGTATGTTTCAGGGCCCGAAGCGCACATGCTCGAACAAATCACGACACCTCAAATCACGGTGACGGTGATGAGCGAACGCATCGGCGACGCCAGCGCGATCAAGATGTGCTACGCCGCGATGACCAAAGGCGTGCAGGCGCTGGGGGTCGAACTGCTGGTGGCGGCACGCCGCCTGGGCGTCGACGCCGCGCTGGAAGCGCAGTTCAAGGCGTCGCGCAGCGATGTCTACAACTGGGTGCTGGGCGCGCTGCCGGTGATGCCGCCCAAGGCGTACCGCTGGGTCCCGGAGATGCTGGAAATCGCCAGGACTTTCGAAGCCGCGGGCATGACGCCGCGCATTTTCGAAGGCGCGGCCGATATGTATACGTTCATCGCGGCCACCGCGCTCGGCCGCGAAACTCCGGAGAACCGCGACAAATCGCGCGATGGTCAGGCGGTCGTAAAGGCGCTGGCCGACGAACCGCGCGCCTAGCAGCGCACGCGCGTGCTACTGCACGCGGTACATCGAGCGGCGGTCGCGGGTGAACGATATGACGTCGACCGCGCCGTCGCGCACGCTGCGTCCAAGGGTGAGCTTGCCCGATCCGTCGAGCAGCAGTTCCTTGCGCAGCACGTGAACTTCGTCGCCGCTTTCAAGCGAAACGAAAGTGCCGTTCAGGCTGTGATCGACGAGGTAAAAATGCGTGCGCATCAGACGGATGCTCACGTGCTTGCGCGACGCGAGCTTTTCGTGCACGACCAGATCGCAATCATCGCCGCGGCCGATCGTGACGTTGGGCCGCGACTGGTCGAGCCGCAGGGAAAGGTTGCGATGCGCGACGATCAGGCTGCCCTGGTCGCCGGGAATGATCTTGTGCGAACGCATGTTGA
This sequence comes from uncultured Streptomyces sp., assembly GCA_964510405.1. Lineage (GTDB taxonomy): Bacteria > Pseudomonadota > Gammaproteobacteria > Burkholderiales > SG8-41 > PALSA-1004. The sequence goes on from CAZEAX010000386.1 coordinate 4,071, forward strand.
CGTCCGTCAGGTCGCCGATGTCCTTGTGCCAGACGACCTGGTACACGGTAGATTCATCGGCGCTGCCTTTCAAAACCGCCTTGAAAACCGGCCGCACCGTGCTGCGCAATTCCGGCGACAGGTTGCGCTCGGTGGCCTCGGTCGTGAGGATTTGCTCCGCGGCGGCGACCGCGGTCAGGTAGGCGGCGGCGTTCACCGTGTCGCCGAATACGTCGGTGTCCTCGACCAGCACCGGTCCGTAATGCAAGCCGATGTGGAGCTGCACGTGGTACTTGCCCGGCCGCTTGGCCTCGACCGCCGACTGCATTTCGCTCGCGGCCATCACTGCATCGTCGGCGCGCCTGAATACGCACATGACTTCGTCGCCGATGGTTTTCACGACGCGCCCCCTGAAACGCTCGACCACGCCGGAAACCAGCGACAGGCACGCGTTCACGACGACGCGCGCCGCGTTGTCGCCTAGCGTGCTGTAGAGCTTGGTACTGTCGCTGATGTCAGCGAACAATACGGCCAGGTTCTGGGTTTGCCGCGGCATATGCCATTTGTTTGTTCAAACGCCCGCCATTATCCCACACGGCGCCGCCGCCTACGCGAATTCGTGGCGGCGCCCCCGACATTTCCCGCGGTATCGCTATTTCAGCGCCTGATCAATCCAGTGTGCGCCCGCGAGTGTTTCAACATCTCTGCCGAATGCGCCTATCACCTGCAACCCGACCGGCAGTCCGTTCGCAGCGGTCGCCACGGGCAAAGTCACGCAGGGCGTGCGCAACAGCGTCCACATGCGGTTGAAGACCGGGTCGCCCGTCTGGTCGAGTCCGGCGGGAGCAGCGCCCGGCGCGCTGGGCGCGAGCAGCACGTCGCAATCAGCGAACACGTCCGCGAGCGTGCGGCGGCAGTTGCGCGCGAGCGTCTGCGCCGCATCGTAACGTTCCGCCGTAATGGCAAGGCCCGCCTCGAGCAGCGCACGC
>CAZEAX010000387.1:0-5037 GCA_964510405.1 uncultured Streptomyces sp.
TATTTCCGGTTATAGAGTTAATTCCGGAGATCAAAGCGCCGCCGGTCGCTACATTGCCCGGATCGGCGCCGGCGACGCTTAGCTCCTCGCCCACGGCGAACGAGGCTGCGGAGACGACGGTAACCGAATTGCTGGACATGGCGGCGGGCGGAACCGCCGGGGGCCCGACAGTCGTCGATACGCTTGCGTTGCTGCTCAAAGTGAACGTGGAACCGGCAATTGCCGTAATGTTGGCGGTTAAATCGGTGCCGCCTGCTCCCATGCCGACGATCGTAACCTGCTGACCCACGGCGTAGCCGGCGGGTGCGGCAACGGTAATGATATTGCTGCCGGCGGTCGTGGTGGCCGTGGTGGGCGCGCCCATCGAGCCCGTGGTGGTCGGGTTCGCGGTCGTCGCGGCGAGCGTATAGGTGACAGCGGGAGCCGAACCGGAAATCGAACTGATAGTCGTATTGAGTGCGGCGCCGCCGGGTCCGGCACCCACTATGGTGACCGGATTGGTGGCTACGAAGCCGGGGTTGGGCGATATGGACGTAAAACTATTGCTGTTGGCGGGAATCCTGCCTGCCGTCGATTGGCACGATGCGGTCCGGTTGTAGTTCATAAGGCCGAGACGCACGGAGTTGGTCGAGGTCACCAAATTGGACAGCGCGTCCTTCGCCACCGCCAGGCGCGTCTTGCGCGCAATGGGGCTGCAGGTTGCGCCGGCGGGCGGCGCGCTGACCGGACTGGTGGTGATCAGATTGCCGGCCGAATCGCGGCACGCCTTCGCGCCGTACAGGAAGTTCATGTAGTTGGTCGAATAGACATCGATATTTTTGGTCGGATCGGCCGCCACTCCCCGTCCCGAGGTGGTGTCGTACGGAGCCAACCGCTGCGCGGCGGTGCCGCCGGCATAGGTGGTATTGGCGTTGGTGGTTTGCATGGTCGCCAGCGTTGCATTGGCGTTGCCGCCAAAGGTGCGCACCTGGGCCGTCGGGTAGCTGTTGCCACCGGGATTCTGCGCGGGGGAGTCGGCCAGGCATTCGTGATACAGCGCCGACTGCGTCGCCTGCTGGAAATACGATTGATAGTAATTGTTGGCACCCCCACCCAGCGCGAGCGCGCCGGTGTTGACGCTCCCCGGACAGTGGTTGGAAAGCGTGCCATCGCTGAAGCAACTCGCGCCGTAGCGCGTGGAACAAGTTTGATCCACGGTCGCGTTGGTCGGGCCGCAGGCTTGGTTATACGTTTTGGCCAGACCGCGAATCGTTAGCGCAGACCCCCCGGTGATGGAGCAAGCAGCCGGGTTTACCGCTGTTCTTTGCGATGCAGGCGCCACTGGAGCGACGGTTTGCAGCGCGGCAGGAGTGCCGGTCGTCGTCGTGCCGATTGCAGCAGGTGCGGTCCACTGCCCAGTGGTCGCATTGGGCACACAGCTTCCCCCCCAATTGTAGTTACCGACGGCTATGACCTGATTGCAGGCCAGGGTCGTCGCGCCGTTGGCTGGCGGCGGCGAGGAGAACGGGCCGGTGACGTCGGTTTGCGAGACGCCGTTGAGCGTGCGTGACGCAACCCACGTTCCGCCGCCGATCGAGCAACTGGTATTGGTGGGCACCACTGTGCCGCTCTCGCCGCACGTGCCGCCGTAAAAATAAGTGCCTTGTCCCTCGATGTAGACGGAGGTGCGGCCCGTCCAGGCGCAAGCGGCGACCGGTTGGTTCGTCTGGGCGGGGCTCCACACGCAAGGCAGCGGGGCGGCAGTGTTGTTCCAGCGCGTATAAAAAGTCGTCTGAAAGTTGGTCGTACCGCAATTGGGGCTGCCGACCGGCGGCGTGAGCAGCGGTGTCTGGCACAGCGGATTGGTCGGGTCGGTACTGGTGCAGGTGAGGCCGGGCCTGCCGGCAAAAATGACGGGGCCGCCCGCGTTGTTTACGCAGGTAACGGTGTTCTGCGAGTAGCGGATGGTGTCTTGTGCATCCTTCTCCGCCTTGATGGCGCCGCCTGGCGAGCAGGTCTGCGTCCACGTCGCGGTATAGGAGCCGCTGACGAGGTTGGTACACTGGTTGGCGACCCCCGGGCCGGCCGTGGGGTCGCATTGAGTTTGGGCTGCACCACGTAACCCGGAGCTAAGATCATAATAAGCTGGCGTGCCGACTTTATTGCCGAATGCCGGCGCGCCGTCGCGATTGCCGAGCCACGCGGCGAATTGTTCCACGACTCCGGCAGAACCGGTGAAAGAGGGCAGCGAATAACCGTAAACACCGCGCAAAGCGGTCAGCACCGATGAAGGATAGTAGTACCCGGCGGTAGCCGTGCCTGTCCATGATTGGAAGACGAAGCCGCCCATATCGGCCGCGGGATCGGTCCAGCCGCCGTAGGAGTCGCCGGCGTCAACGACGTTGGCGGTGCCGGCTCCCGTCGAATCGGGTTTGTCCTTTTGGATGCGGATGGGTTGCCCGGTCGTGCCGATGTTGCCGCCCATGCTGTCGCGATAGACGTTGTCCGGGCCGTTACCGGGCCCGGCGCCGGCCGTGTTATGCGGTGCCGTCGAGCTATTCAGAAAACCTATGCGATAGCCGTTCAATGTGGTGTGATTGCCCGGATAGTTGGCGGCGGGATTGTTAACGGCGGTGAGGTTGAGCCAGGGCTCGTAGCGTACCCATTGCTGATTCAGCAGGTATCCGGCGTTTTGCGGGCGCCCGGTCGGCTGGAATATCGTCGACGGTTCGATTTGCGTCAACGAGGTCGTGCACAAATTGTATTGGCGATAGTCGTTGGCGGTCGTGTAGTTGGCGGTCGACGCAGAAGGATAGGTGACGCCGCCGCGCGTCCCGGCGATGTTTTGCACAAAACCCAGGAAACGATTGAACGACACGGACCACAGTCGCGGATCGGTTGTCGGCGTGCCGGTGGGCAACCAGTAATGCCACGAGGCGAGCCAGTAATTGCGGTATTGGCTGCGCGGACCCGGGTCGCCCGGCTGAGTGCCCTGCGCGTAAGCGAGCGTCGCCTGCCATAACGCTTTGCGGTCGGTATTCAGCCCGCCCGACCACGTGCCCCACGGGTATTGCGGGTTGACGGGCGGCGCGGCATCCGAAATTCGGTTCGGGTCCTCGGCGACGACTTCGACGGGGCTGATAATGCTGACGTCATTCCACAAATATTCGGCGTGCGAATCGTAAACGTTGGGGTCGTATTCCCGCCACGCTTCCGCGACGTTCATGCGGTCGTTCGTCCCGAGGATGAACAATACGTTCGGCTCGGAAGTGCTGGTGCCCGTGGTGCTTGCAAGGTAAATGTCACTGTCGCGCGCGAACGCAGGTGCGATCCAGGCCGGGTTGATCATCGATGCGATCAGGGTCCAGGCGATCGTTTTTTTGAACGTTTCGAATTTATACATGTGACACCTCGTTGGTAGAACGCAACAAAATTCGTATGTGAAAATTTGCGCCGGTAATCACGGGCACGACCCGCTCGGCGCGAGCGACTGTACGCCCTGGTGAACGACCGCCACGCCGGTGCCGAGCGAACCGGATGCCGTGGCCCCGATGTCAAATTGCACCGCCTGCAGGTTCTGCGGACCGATCTGCTCGCCGATGCGCTTTGGCGCGCCGCAACCGAGCTGGACTGCGACAAGCACGACCGCGCTGCCGAGCGCGCCATAGGCGTTATTCGCGGTAGTGTAGGCAAATGAGCCCGCGGCGGGGCCGGCGGCGCCGGCAGCAGTGAGCCAGCTGGGGGCAAACCGGCCGCTGTTCAGCGACAGGAAATTGTCGATTGCGGCATCCGCCGCACTGAGGTTGATGGCGGCGGTCTGGCTCACGCCGCCGATTTTCAACTCGATGATCGAAGTCTTGATCATCGAAATGACGAACAGCGTCAATACCGCCAGCATAATCAGCGAGACGACGAGCACCGCCCCGCGTTCGCGCCGTGCCGATCCGCGTCGTAGTTGCTTCATGCACCGTTCCTTTGCGCGATATTGCGCACTTGTATGGTCTGGGAAAATATCTTGCGTTTGTAATTGCACGCGGGCGCCGGCGAGTTGGTGCACCGGTAGATTACCGTAGCGCCGTCGCCCAGCAGGTCGTACTGCTTGCTGGCATCGCTATATTCGATATTGATGTTTGGCGAACGCACCAGAATGGTGACTTTTACCGAGACCACTTGCAGCCACTGTGCCGCGGTAACGATATTCGCGCTGTAAACGTCCGCCGTCCCGTCGCCGGTGGTGTCGATGCCGAAGCGGTAATCGATGAGATCGATGCCTTCCACCAGCGGCACTTCGGTCATTGCGCTGCCGATCAGTTCCTGCCGCACGAGGGTCGGTATCGGATGGCCGTCGTCGTCGGCGGCGCCGGTGCAGTTGACTGCGCCGCCGGCCGGCCGGCTGCACGGGCGGATGTAATAGACGTGCGCCCGGTATTCAAACATTTCCATGTCGTTGCCGCTTCCGTATCGGCGCGCGGTCGGACCGGCGCGCAGGGTCGCATAGTCGGCTCCGTAAAATGCGTAACCTGTATAGGGGTCCGCCTGCACGTAAATAGTGGTCGCATAATTCTGCTGGTTCGTAAGCAGATTGATTGTGCCGGAGCATGCCGGAGACACGTTCGGCACCGCCGCCACGATCGCCCAGCACACGCGAAAACCGCTGGCGCCGCGCGTGACCAGAATCGGGTTCGGATTCGCGATCGGCGGCCCCTGGTTGAAATTCGCCTGCCGGATGCACGGAAAATCCGCGTTGACCGTCAGCGGGGTGTAATTCATGTACGCGCGTATCGGGGTCCTGAAGTCGAGCGCGAAATTGACGGCGGGCGTGACCGCCGCTGAACCGCAGTCGGTGGTCGTCGCAACCGCGCTGCCCGCGGGAATCTGCATCGACGTCGTATCCTGGGAACTCCCGTAAAAACCGGCTTGGCGCAGCGAATCGCCCAGATAGCGAAACGCGGCGGTGGCGTTCTCCTGCATGCGCGAAAAATCGTCGTTGACGCGGAACGACTGCGAGGTGCTGACGATCATCGTGAACATGCCGAGCGTCAGCACCATGCCGATCGA
>CAZEAX010000388.1:0-5028 GCA_964510405.1 uncultured Streptomyces sp.
TGTCAGCGCCCTTGCCATGCTGCAGCAGCACCAGGCCTATGATGCCCAGCGCCGCAATCACATGCACCACCAATAACAGAGTTTCCATATGTCTCCCGCTAACCTTTTAACGGCGCTCCGCCGCCCGGCAGATCGCCATGAATTCTTCGGCCACCAGCGCGGCGCCGCCGATCAACCCGCCGTCGATGTCCGGCATCGAAAACAATTGCCCCGCATTCGCGGCCTTGACGCTGCCGCCGTACAGCATCATCAGCCTGGCCGCCACCACCGCATCGTGCGCCGCGATCCGCCCGCGGATAAAAGCGTGCGCCGCCTGCGCCTGCTCCGGCGTCGCGGTCTTGCCGGTGCCGATCGCCCAGACCGGCTCGTAAGCGACCACTGCGCCGCCCAGCGCCGCCACCCCTGCTGCCGCAATCACGGCGTCAAGCTGCGCACCGACCACCTGCTCCATCGCGCCGGCTTCGCGCTCCTGCAACGTTTCGCCGACGCATACGATCGGCGTCAACCCCTCATGCAATGCCGCGAGAAACTTTGCCGCGACGATCGCATTGCTCTCGCCGAAAATGCTGCGGCGTTCGGAGTGGCCGACAATGACGTAGCGGCAATCGAACTCGCGCAACATGCCGGCCGTTACCGCGCCGGTATAAGCGCCGGCGCCAAACTGGCTTACGTCCTGACCGCCCCACGCGACCGCCGATCCAGCCAGCGACTGCCGGGTTTGATGCAGGTACGGATATGGCACGCAGACTGCACACTTCACGCCCTGCAAACCGGCCGCGTTCACGCGTAAAGACCCAAGCAACTTGTCGTTAACGGCCAGATTGCCGTTGGACTTCCAGTTGCCCGCCACCAGCTTGCCGCGCATCGAACGCCCATCTGCTCAAAGGGTTGCAATTTTACCGAGGTCGTGCCTTAGGGTCAACGTAAATCCGGTTTTGTGCAGTGCCCAAGCGCCTTGATTCAAGAAGGATTTTGACGCTTGCGCCGCGTTGGCCAAAAACTCGAATGAAGGCGGCAAAAAGGCTGCGGCCGCGCCGAAAAATTGCGCGTCAGCACGCGGCTTTGCGCACCGCCGCCGCGATTGTCTCGGCGCACGCGCCGACCTGCGCGCGCGACTTGCCTTCGACCATCACGCGGATCACGGGCTCGGTACCGGACGCGCGCAGCAGCACGCGTCCGTTGGCGCCAAGCGCCGCGGTGACCGACGCCACTGCCTGGCGCACGCCGCGATCCGCGCCAAAATCGAGCTTCCGCGGCGTACGCACGTTGATGAGCACCTGCGGATACAGCTTTACCGCGGCGGCCGCTTTGGCGAGCGAAATTTTGTCCCCGCGCAAAGCGCCCAATACCTGCAGCGCCGACACGAGACCGTCGCCCGTGGTGTGATGATCGAGGCTGATGATGTGCCCCGAATTTTCGCCGCCGAGCACCCAGCCGCGCTGCTGCATGAGTTCGAGCACGTAGCGGTCGCCGACCTTGGCGCGCGCAAACGGGATATCAAGCCGCCCGAGCGCGTGTTCCATGCCGAGATTGGTCATCAGCGTGCCGACAACTCCGCCGCGTAGCTGGCGCCGCTGACGCATGCGATGGCTGGCGATCACGTATAGCAACTGGTCGCCGTCGTAAACCTGGCCCTTGGCGTCGACCATCACCAGGCGGTCGCCATCGCCGTCGAGCGCGATGCCGATGTCGGCGCGCTCGCGCTTGACCGCATCCTGCAAAGCCTGCGGATGCGTCGCACCGCAGGCCGCGTTGATATTCAAGCCATCGGGTTGGTTGCCGATCGCGATCACGTCCGCGCCGAGTTCGTGAAAAACGTGAGCGGCAATGTGGTACGTTGCGCCGTGCGCGCTGTCGACGACGAGTTTCAGACCGCGCAAATCAAGATGTGCCGGAAAAGTGCTCTTGCAAAATTCGATATAGCGGCCGGCCGCATCGTCGATCCGGCGCACCTTGCCGAGCTGCGCCGACACGCTGCATTGCAGGGGCCGCGCGAGCTCCGCCTCTATCGCGGTCTCGACCTTGTCGGCGAGTTTGGCGCCGTCGCCGGAAAAAAACTTGATGCCGTTGTCGTCGTAAGGATTGTGCGAAGCGCTGATCACGATTCCCGCGGACAGCCGCAGCGCGCGCGTCAGATAGGCGACCGCCGGCGTCGGCATCGGCCCGACCAGGAGCACATCGACACCCGCCGCGCACAAACCCGCCTCGAGCGACGATTCGAGCATGTAGCCCGAAATGCGAGTGTCCTTGCCAATCAACACGGTGCGGCGCGTCTCGCCCTTGCCCACGCGGGCAAGCACCTTGCCGGCGGCGTAACCCAGCTTCAATACGAAGTCCGGTGTGATCGGCGCGGTACCGACAGTGCCGCGGATGCCGTCGGTGCCGAAATATTTTCTCGTCATAAAAAAGTCAGCTGCCTGGATTGACTGCGGCCCACACCGCCAAAGCATCGCGCGTCGCCGCGACATCGTGCACGCGCACGATCCGCGCGCCCTTCACCACGGCAATCACCGCCGCCGCGACGCTCGCGAACACGCGCTCGCCCACTTCGCGGCCGGTCAGGCGGCCAAGCATGCCTTTGCGCGACATTCCCGCGAGCACCGCAACTCCCGCCGCGCCGAAACGATCGAGTTGACGCAATAGTTCGAGATTATGCTCCAGCGTCTTGCCGAAGCCAAAACCGGGATCGATCACGATGCGCTCCGGCGCAATGCCGGCGGCCTGCGCGGCGCGCACGCAGCCGTCGAGAAATCCCAGCACCTCGGCGACCACGTCATCGTAATGCGGATCGATTTGCATGTCCGCGGGCGTGCCCTGCTTGTGCATCAGGCAAACCGCGACGTCACTGTGTGCGACCGCCGCGAGCGCCTCCGGCGCCTGCAGTGCATTGATGTCGTTGATCATGGAAGCACCGGCGGCAATCGCTTCGCGCATCAGCGCTGGCTTCTGCGTATCGACCGACACCGGCACCGGCCCGCCGGCGAGTTGCTCAAGCACCGGCAGCACGCGCTTGCGCTCCTCGTCGAGCGCAACGCCGTCGGAACCCGGGCGCGTCGACTCGCCGCCGATGTCGATGATGTCGGCGCCTTCGGCCATCAGCCGGCGCGCGTGGACGAGTGCGGTTTGGGCGGTGGCGAAACTGCCGCCATCCGAAAACGAATCGGGGGTGATGTTGACGACACCCATGATGAGAGGGCGCGCAAGGGAAAGCCGGAATTTACCGCACTGGAGATACATCGAAAGGCGTGAGGCGAGAGGGGCGAGGTGGCACTGCAAGGAGCGGGGAGATGCTACGCCTCACCCCTCTCCCCTCACTGCGCGCTTTGAGCGCGCTCAGGTTCCCTGCGCCGGCGCGGCAGTCGTCGCCGGACTCGGCGGAGGATCTTTCGGCGGGACGGTGGCTGCCGGCGTGACCGGCTTTGGCGGACGCGGCTCGCGGCCTTCCATGATGTCTTTCAACTGGTCGGAGTCCATGGTTTCCCACTCAAGCAGGGTCTTCGCCATTTTCTCGACCTTCGCGCGATTGTCTTCGATGATCTTGCGCGCAACCTGGTACTGCTGGTCGATGATGCGCCGCAATTCCGCGTCGACTTTCTGCATCGTCGCTTCCGACATGTTCTTGTGCGTGGTGACCGAGCGGCCGAGGAACACTTCGCCCTCGTTCTCGCCGTATACCATCGGCCCCAGCGCATCGGACATGCCCCATTCGGTGACCATGCGGCGCGCAAGCGTGGTCGCATTCTGAAAATCGCTGCTCGCGCCGGTCGTCATCTGGCCGAGAAACACTTCTTCCGCGATGCGCCCGCCCAGCGAAACCGAAATGTCCTGGAGCAGTTGTTCGCGGTCTTTGCCGTGGCGGTCCTGTTCCGGCAACATCCACGTGAGCCCCAGGGCGCGACCGCGCGGAATGATGGTGACCTTGTGCACCGGGTCGGCTTTCGGCAGCGTATACGCAACGATCGCATGCCCGGCTTCGTGATAGGCGGTGGTAATGCGCTCGTCTTCCGGCATCACCATCGAACGGCGCTCGGCGCCCATGTAAATCTTGTCCTTCGCCTGCTCGAAGTCGTCCATATCGACGAGACGCTTGTTCTTGCGCGCGGCAAACAACGCGGCTTCGTTGACCAGGTTCGCCAGATCGGCGCCTGACATACCGGGCGTGCCGCGGCCGATGATGTCGGCCTTCACGTCGGGCGCGACCGGCACTTTGCGCATATGCACGAGCAGAATTTGTTCGCGGCCGCGAATATCCGGCAGCGGCACCACCACCTGACGGTCGAAGCGGCCCGGGCGCATCAACGCAGGATCGAGCACGTCCGGCCGATTGGTCGCCGCAATCACGATCACGCCGGCCGCGCCTTCGAAGCCGTCCATTTCCACGAGCAGCGCGTTTAGTGTCTGTTCGCGCTCGTCGTTGCCGCCGCCCAGGCCTGCGCCGCGCTGGCGGCCCACCGCGTCGATCTCATCGATGAAGACTATGCACGGCGCATGCTTCTTCGCCTGTTCGAACATGTCGCGCACGCGCGCCGCGCCCACGCCGACGAACATTTCGACGAAGTCGGAGCCGGAAATGCTGAAAAACGGAACTTTCGCCTCGCCGGCGATCGCGCGCGCGAGCAGCGTCTTGCCGGTGCCCGGCGAACCCACCATCAATACGCCCTTCGGAATACGGCCGCCGAGTTTTTGAAACTTGCCGGGATCGCGCAGAAATTCGACGAGTTCAGCGACTTCTTCCTTGGCTTCTTCGCAACCCGCTACGTCAGCGAACGTCACCGTATTGTTGTTCTCATCCATCATGCGCGCGCGGCTCTTGCCGAACGAGAACGCGCCGCCGCGGCCGCCGCCCTGCATCTGGCGCATGAAAAATATCCAGATCCCGATCAAGAGCAGCATCGGGAACCACGAGATGAAAATATTCATCAGGAACGACTGCTCTTCCTCGGGCTTGGCATCGACCTTGACGCCGGCCTTCAGGAGGTCGCTCACCATCCACAGGTCGCCGAGCGTGCCCGGGCTGTAGGTCACGTA
>CAZEAX010000389.1:0-4998 GCA_964510405.1 uncultured Streptomyces sp.
TATAGGACTTAGTCCAGCGTTTCTTCGACCCCTCGCTCGTGCAAGCCGAACTGCCGTGCCGCCTTCCAGGCTAGCTCCCGGCGTAAAGGAAAGGAGCCCCGTTCGATTATTTTTTCGCCGCGCGCTTGCGCGTAGCCTTGGGCCCGAATCCCGGTTCGTAATGCGGCCCCACCATGGTGCCGTCGACGGCTTTGCCGATGATGCCGTGCGACAAATCTTTCAGAGCGAGAAAAATCACGTCTTCTTCGGGTGTCGACACGAGCGTATGCGGTGCGTTGGCGGGAATGTAGATCAGCGTGCCGGCGGGAGCCAGCACGCGCTTGCCGTTGACCGAGCCTTTGAGCGTGCCCTTGACGACGTAATTGAACTGCTCGTTCGGGTGGCTGTGCATGCGCGAACCGGTGCCGCGCGGCTTGTGAATGTAGCCGAACAGCATGCGCGCGCCTTCGATGACGCCGCCGTGGGAGGTCGAGTAACCGGTGCCCGCGGCAACTTTTTTTACCTTGGCCACGCGGAAATGATATTTGCCTTTGCCGGCCTTGATTGCGCCGGCGGTCTTGGTTTTCCGGGTTGCCATGTTCGATTGTCCGTATCTTATAAGTAGTCGATTTTTTTCCAGCTCTCGGCCGGCACCACGTTCTTGCATTTGCCGGGACGGCGGTCGGCGTAGACCTTGCCTTCCTTCATGACCATGTGGATGGCCTTCTTTTCCTGCAGGATGCGGATGTCGGCGAGCGGGTCGCCGTGGACAGCGACGATGTCGGCGTACTTGCCGGCTTCGATGGTGCCGAGGTCCTTGCCGAGCTTGATCGCTTCGGCGGCGTTCTTGGTCGCGGTCTGGATCGCGTGCATCGGCGTCATGCCGAGCGCGACGTAAACCTCAAGCTCCCAGGAATTGGTGCCGAAATGCGGCTCGAAGCCCATGTCGGTGCCCATCGCGATCTTGATGCCGGCCTTGTACATTTTCTGGAACGTCGCGTAGCAGTGCGGCTGCAGTTTCTTCAGCTTGGTCAGTACGAATTCCGCGGTGCCGAGCTCGCGGCGCAGCTGGATCGCGTGATCGGTGCGGTGCGCGAGCGTTGGCGTCACCGGAATGCCGGCGTCCTTGATCATCCCTATCGTTTCATCGTCCGAAAAAACCATATGTTCGATCGTGTCGGCGCCGGCGTTGATCGCCATGCGCTGCGCGCTGGTGGTGAAGCAATGCACCGCAGCGATTTTGTGGAACGCGTGCGCCTCGTCGCAGATGGCGTCGAGTTCCTCCTGCGTCATGTTGCGGATGTCCGGCTCTTCCTTGTCGGTGCCACCGCCGCCGGACGCGCAGGTCTTGATCACGTCGCAGCCCCACAGCAGATTGGTGCGCGCGAGCTTGCGCAGTTCGTACGGGCCGTCGCCGTTGTTGAAGCCGGAGCGCGGCATCGCGCGCGGCTGGATCAGGTCGAGATGCGAACCGGTGATGGTGGTGAAGCCGCCGATCAGCATGCGCGGGCCTTCGAGGATGCCGGCGTTGATCGAGTCGCGCACGGCGCACAGTTCCTGCGTGAAAAGCCCGCGGCTCGAGTTCATGCCGAGATCGCGCAGCGTCGTGAAGCCCATGTCGAAGCAGTTCTGCGCGTGAAAGAGCGCGTACATCTGCTGCAGCTGCGGCGTGACCTCCCACTGCGCGACGCGGTGATTGTGAAACGTCATGCAGTTGAACATCGCGGTGTGGATGTGGCAATCCATCATGCCGGGCATCAGCGTGCAGCCGGTGGCGTCGATGACTTCCGCGTGCGGCGGCGTTTTGATCTTGTCCTTGGCGCCGGCGGCGACGATGCGCTCGCCCTTGATCACGATGACGGGGTTGTCGGTGACCGGTCCGCCGTTGCCGTCGATCAGTTTCGCGCCGGTCAACACGACGTCCTTGCCTTTGTTCTCCGGGATGGGCCACGCGGGTTCTGGCTTCCACCACTCTTTCTTTGCCGCCATGCTCGCCTCGCTCCTCAAGAATGATTTTTTCTGAACGCTGAACGTTAGCGGCGGCACCGCATGCTGTCAACCGTGCGGCGGCGAATTTGGTAGTATGGGCCGCGAAGCATTCAAAGCATTTATTGACGCGCCCGTTTTTCTTATGAGTCCCGCGACAAAAATCCCCGTCACGCTGTTCACCGGTTTTAGTTCCGGCATAACCTGCAAGCAGGTTAGCCTGCACTGAAACCAAATGTAGAGTCATTTCATGAGCACCGGGCTGAAATCTGGCGACGTACGCATACCTGTCATCGTACTGACGGGTTTTCTCGGCAGCGGCAAGACGACGCTCCTGAACCGCATCCTCGCTGATCCGAAGTACGCGGACAGCGCGGTCATCATCAACGAGTTCGGCGCGATCAGCATCGACCACCTGCTCGTTGCAACGCCGCGCGAAAACATGTACGTGCTCGAAAGCGGCTGCGTGTGCTGCACGGTGCAGGGCGAACTCGTCGATACGCTGGTGGACTTGCTGCGGCAGCGCGGCGCGGGCGGCGTGCCCGCATTCCGCCGCGTGCTGGTCGAGACGACCGGACTCGCCGACCCGATACCCATACTCGAAGTGCTGGCGGCGCATCCGGACATTCCCGTGTATTACGCGCTGCACTCGGTGGTGACGCTGGTGGACGGCGTCAATGCAGTGGAGCAACTCGAGGAGTTTCGCGAGTCGCGCCGCCAGGTCGCCGTCGCCGACCGCCTGCTCATCAGTAAAACGGATCTCGCCGACGCTGCCACGCTGGAAGCTCTCGCCGCGAAACTCGACGAGCTGAATGCCGACGCGCCGCGAATAGACATCGATCCGCGCAGCGCGGACCCCGGCATGCTGTTCGGCGCCGAGTATTTCGATATTGCGCAGGGATGCGGCGACGTCAACGAATGGTTGCGCGAAGGCGCATCCGCGCGCACCCGCGGCGGGTTTGTGGCGCATACCGGCAACGTGCAGAGTTTTTCGATCCGCCACGAGGGCCCGGTCACGCGCGCGGGCCTCGTGCTGTGGCTCGATCTCATCGCCGGCCTGAAAGGGCGCGATCTCTTGCGCGTCAAAGGCGTGTTCAACGTCGAAGGCGAACCGGTCGCCGTGCACGCGGTGCAGCGCATCGTGCACGAACCGGTGCCGCTGCCCGCATGGCCGGACGCTGAGCGCGCTTCGCGCATCGTTTTCATAACCCGCGGCATTGCGCGCGCCGCGATCGAGCAAACGCTCGACGTGCTGGGTTACGTGGCGCCCGCAGCCAACCGCGCGACCCTCGACCCCGAGGCTTATGCGCGATTCGTCGCCGCAGTCGGCAAATTTCACTGATACACTCGCCAAATTAACGCCGACGCTTTCAAAAATATATTAGCCGCAGAGTGCACAGAGAACACGGAGAAATCCAAAAAGCAGGAATCGATCGCATGATTCTGACCGGCTTTTTCTCTGTGGCCTCTGTGACTTGCATTTAGCTTTTATTTTTCAGGACCCCAAACCATGCAACCCACCGAAGCCGCCGTCGTCACCGGCGCGAGCTCGGGTATCGGCGAAGCCTGCGCGCGCCGCTTGCTCGACCAGGGAGTCAGCGTTATCACGCTGCAGCGTTCGCCGCCGCGGTTAAAGCATCCCAACCTGCATTTTCGCCGGATCGATCTGGCCGATCTCGCAGCGACCCGGCTGCTCGCGCAGGAAGTGGCGGCGGAATTTCCGGTGCGCTATCTCGTCAACAACGCGGGTGCGAACCGTCCGGCGCTGCTTGAGGACGCCACCATCGACGACTTCCAGTATGTGACCGCCATTACGCTGGGCGCTGCAATGGTGTTGACCCAGGCCTTCGTGCCGAACATGCGCGCCGCGAAATTCGGCCGCATCGTCAACATCTCCTCGCGCGCGATCATGGGCAAAACTTCGCGCACGGTTTATGCAAGCGCCAAAGCGGGCCTCGTCGGTATGACGCGCACGATCGCGTGCGAAGTCGGCGGCGACGGCATCACGGTCAACACGGTGATCCCGGGGCCGGTGGCGAGCGATCTGTTCAATCGCGGACATCCCGAAGGCAGCACCAAGCGCCAGACCGTGATCGACGGCATATTGGTGAAGCGCGTCGGCACGCCGCATGACATCGCGCGCGCCGTGCTGTTTTTTCTCGATCGCGACGCCGGTTACGTGACGGGGCAGGCGCTGTTCGTGTGCGGCGGGACCAGCGTCACCGGCACGGGCGGCGCGTAATCCGACCATCCGTTCGGGCGCAAGTCCGGCGTATCGCAATCAGGGGCGGCAAATATGGTCAGCCGGATAACTTTTGCGTGCGTCGTCGCCATGTTGTCGTCATGCCTGCAGGCGGCCGAAGTCGTGGTGTTCCGTCCCGGGGCCGTGGCCAAGCGCGTCGCCGACGGCGAACGCGGCGACGTGGTGATTTCTACTACCGAAGTGCTCGCGGGTCTCGCGCAAAGCGGGAAGGTCGCCGCGCCGTCGATACGCCCGCTCGGCAGCATGGGCGTCGGCGTAACCATTCGCGCCGGCAGCCCGTTGCCGGACGTGCGCACGGTGGCCTCTTTCAAAGCAGCAATGTTGGCGGCGCGCTCGATTGCGTTTGCCGATCCGGCGTTCGGCGGCCAGAGCGGGATCCACGTTGCCCAAGTGTTCGAGCAACTTGGCATCGCCCGGGAATTGAATCCGAAACTGCAATTGCGCCCGGGCGCGCCCGAGGCGTTCAAGGAAGTCGCGCGCGGCGAGATCGAAATCGGCCTCGGTCAGATCAGCGAAATCCTGGCCGACAGGGAGCTCGTGCTGATCGGCCCGCTGCCGCTCGAAATCCAGAGCTCGGTAGCGTTCGCGGCGGGCGTCCACAGCGGCGCGGCAGCGGGCGATGCAGCGCCGGCATTCATCGCGTTCCTCACGACGCCCGCGGCGAAGGAGCGTTTCAGGAAACTGGGGTTCGACGTCAAATAGGGCGCGCGCGGCAACCGCGTGTCCGGACGTACGCGCTCCTTGCCGCAAGCAGGGAAGCGAACAATCCG
>CAZEAX010000390.1:0-4998 GCA_964510405.1 uncultured Streptomyces sp.
GTCGAGCGGCGTAAATCCGCCGATGCCGAGCATGATCAAATCGCCGCGTTCGCGCGAACTGACAGGAACCTTGGGCAACGTGCGCGCGCGCGCAACTTCTGCTGCGAGTGCGGAACTTTCCAGTAAACGGGGGTTAAGGCCTGCGCCTCCGTGCGGCAAAACCAGCTTGGACAGGACAATCTCCTTCCGATGCGAGATGCAACTTTTTGTTATTTTCGCCGAGAAAGAGTACCACGGGCTTGACTGAGAAATTATCCATTTATTTTATTGACGGATAAGAATTACTTCCCTGTTACTCATCATTGTTCACCGCAGCCGTGCGGCGGTTACTCCGGACACGAATTTAAATGCCATATCAGCAATCGCCTGGCGTCTTGGTTCGTGTCGATCTGGTCATGATTCTTCATAAGTCGATTTGAAAATCCAAAGTGCCGTCCTTTACAGGTCCGGAGAGCGTGTTATGATACCTGCCGCCGTCCGGTAGTTCGTCTGTATTTCATTAAAAAAACAGTAGGTTGAAGCAACGGTCTCAGGGAGAATGCGGCGCGCTCGCGCCGATTTGAATTTGGATTATGCACATTTCAAGTTTAGGCGTTAACCGCGAAGCTGCCGTCGTAATCCGATTCAAGACCGCCCAACTATTAAACCTCGGCGCGAAATTGGTTTTAGTGGCTTTCGCGTGCTTTCACGTGCCTGCGCAGGCGCAATCGCTGTTCGGCGCAATCGATCCATTCAATTCGAGCAAAAAGGTGTCGCCCGCGCCGAACCAGCGCTGGATACCCGAGGACTCGCTGCCGCAAGTGCCGCCGCCGGCCAGTCAGAGTTCGATACCCGCGGACCTCAACAGGCCGCTGTCTCTTGCCGAATTGACCGAGATTGCATTGAACCTGAACGTCAGAACGCGCCAGTCGTGGTTGTCGGCGCGAGTCGAGGCGGCGCAACTGGGAGTCGATCACTCGGGTGACTTTCCGCAGATCACCGGCCTTATCAGCGATCGCATTATCCGTCCCGTTTCGGCCACTTCAGGATTTCCCAATACGACGACCATAGACCTGGCCGGCAATTCCGCATCGATCGCGGCCAAACCGCCAAACAATGGTGTCCCGTACAGCGTATACACCACTTATGGGCCGACGCTGAGCCTGAGTTACATTTTGTTCGATTTCGGCAAGCGGGCGGCAGACAAGGAAGCCACAGGATATCGCCTGCTGGCGGCAAATCTCTCACAAAACCGCACGTTGCAGGACGTCGCGTTCCAGGTGGAGCAGGCGTATTACCGCGTCCTGGGATTCGAGCAACTGGTGCGCGCCACGCGCGAATCGCTCAAAAATTTCCAAACAAGTCTCGACGCCACTCAGCGCCGGCATGAATCGGGGCTCGCGACCGTTGCCGACGTATATCGCTCCGAGACTCAGGTCGGACAGGCGCAATTGGTCGTCAGCCGCAACGAGGGCGAACTATCCAAGGCGCGGGGATTGCTTGCTACGACAGTCGGCTTGCCGGTCAATTATCAACTTCAACTGCAACCTGTCACTGCGCTGGTGCCCGTGACCGAGATCACCCAATCGATGGATGAATTGCTCAAGGAAGCAAAGGCAAACCGGCCCGATCTGGTTGCCGCGGAGGCGCGCGTTCGCGCCTCGCAGGCTACGGCACGCGCGGAATTCCGGGCAGGATTGCCCAGCGTGCAGTTTGTTTCGCAATACGCTCGCCAGAATTACACCAACGCGCTGACTTCACAGGATGCCTACTTCTTCGGCCTAAACCTCAACATACCGGTCTTCAGCGGCTTCGGCGACACGTACCGGACGCGCCGGCGCCAGGAAGAAGCGAAGATTGCCGAAACCGCGCGCGACCAGGTCTACTATCAGACCGAGCAGGACGTCTGGCAGGCCTACTTCGATTTGCAGACGGCGGCATCCGGTATTTCAAGTTCCGAGAACCTAGTCAAGAGCGCCGCGCAATCGGCGGACGCGGCGCTGGCGCGTTATCAGGGAGGCGTAGGCAGCTTGCTCGATCTGATAACCGCGCAGCTCGACGACACCAATGCCAAAGTGCAGCGGATCCAGTCTTATCTCGACTGGTACCAGGCGCTGGCGCGGCTCAATTTTGCGCTGGGTGCAAATGATACGAAAGCGGTGCAATCCAAGTAGAAGGAAAGCAGCGCTGGCCACTGAAGACGAATTGTTGCAATAGACGAAAATCTTAAGAACCGGGTGTATTTTTTTTCGAGAACAGTCGATGAAGCCTTTGCTTAAAATAATTTTGATTGTCTGCTTACTTGCCGGTGGCGGCGCTTTCTATTGGTGGAAAACGCAGCCGGCACCCAAGGTGGCCGAAGCCGGGGGCAAAGCCGCCAAGGGTGACGCCAAGGCAGAAAGTAAAGGGGGGCGGCGCGGTTCAGGCGGTCCGTTGACCGTGACCACCGTTACCGCCGTGGCGCAACCGATGCCTGTCGTTATCGATGGTGTCGGCACCGTCGAATCCGAACAAAGCGTTTCTGTGCGGCCGCAGATCAGTGGCGTTCTGGAAGCCGTGCTGTTCAACGAGGGCGACCACGTCAACAAAGGCCAGCCGTTGTTTCGAATCGACTCGCGGCCCATGCAGGCGGCGGTAGCGCAGACGAGCGCCGCGCTGGCGCGCGACAAAGCGCAACTCGCCCAAGCAAAGGCGCAGGAAGCGCGGCTGCGGCCATTGATGGAAAAGGACTACATCACCCGCAGCGAATATGACGTGGCCGAAACCCTGGTGAAGTCGCTTGAATCCACCGTGGCGTCAGATCAGGCCGTTCTCGACCAGTCCAAGCTGCAGCTTTCCTACGCTCATATCGATGCGCCGATCGCGGGAAGGACAGGCAGTCTGGCCGTAAAAGCAGGCAACTTGGTCGCGGCGGGCGGCAGTGCGCCGCTGATTGTCATAAACGCCACGCAACCGGTGCAGGTTTCGATCGCCGTTCCGCAGCGGTATCTCGAAGACGTGCGGCGGTATTGGAAGACTCCTGACCTCAAGGTCGAACTCAGTCCCAATCCCGGCGGCGCAAAAGTGGCGGAGGGAGAATTGGTTTTCATCGACAATACCGTCAATCCGACGACCGGCACGATTACGCTCAAGGCGCGTGTAAAGAACGAACACGAGCAGCTGTGGCCCGGTCAATTTGTCGCGGCGCGCATAATCCTGCGCGTCGAAAAGGACGCCTTGGTGCTGCCCGAAACCGCAGTGCAACCGGGCCAGGATACGGCGTTCGTTTACGTCGTGCGCGAGAGCAAGGCGGTCATGCGGCCGGTCAAGGTAGCGCGTCAAGTCGGAACCCAGATAGTCATCGCCGAAGGAATTTCTGCCGGTGACCAGGTCGTCGTGAACGTGCCGTTTGCATTGGTCGACGGTTCGGCGGTCGTGCAGTCAAAGGGAGCGACGACCGAGGCGGACAAGGGCAAGCCTGATGACGATGCGCGGAAGGTCGACAAGGACGTCAAGATGAAGAAGTCAAAATCCGAGTAGCGCAGATCATCCTGACCTGAAATGAACATTTCACGCGTATTTATCGAACGTCCGGTGGCGAGCAGCGTGCTGTTCGCATCCATATTGTTATTCGGCTGGCTGGGATTCCGTACGCTGCCGGTGAACGATTTGCCCAATGTGGATTTCCCGACGATTTCGGTGACGGCCGTGCTGCCGGGTGGAAGTCCCGAGGTAATGGCGAATACCGTGGCGCTGCCGCTCGAGCGCGCGTTCAGCCAGATACCGGGCGTCGACGAAATGACTTCGTCGTCAACCAACGGCAATACGCGGATTACCCTGACTTTCTCTCTGGATCGCGACATCGACTCGGCGGCCCAGGACGTTCAAACCGGTATCGCGCAGGCCGTGCGTTTCCTGCCGAGCGACATGGATCCGCCCTCGCTGCGCAAGCTTAATCCCGCCGATGCGCCGGTGCTTATCCTGGCGGTGTCGGCCAAGAACGTTCCAATGTCGGATATCGACAAGTTTTCCGACTCGCATATTTCGCAGCGGTTTTCCACCGTGAACGGCGTTGCGCAGGTGCAGGTGTTCGGTTCGCAGAAATATGCCGTACGCCTGTTTGTGGACCCCAATGCGCTGGCGACGCGCGGGCTTGGCCTCGACAAGGTCGTGCGGGCGGTGCAAACCGCCAATGCCAATCTGCCGTCAGGCTCGCTCCAGGGCAGTGCGCGCAACTTCACCGTCAAGTCCGACGGTGGCCTCTCGCGGGCCTCGGAATTTAATCCGTTGATCATTGCATACAAGGATGGCAAACCGGTCCGGTTTGCCGACATCGGACATGCCGAGGATGGCGTCGAAAACGAGCGCGTAATCAGCTGGAACAATGGCGACCGGGCGTTGTTGCTGGCCGTATTCCGTCAACCGGGTGCCAACACCGTGGAGGTCGTCGAGAAACTCAAGGAGATGCTGCCGTCGATTGAGCGCGAAGCCCCGGCGGGAACGACGGTCAAAATCGTGGTCGACCGCTCGGAATTCATCCGCGACTCCATTAACGACGTCAATTTCACCCTGATCCTGTCGATCGTGCTGGTAGTTGGCGTCATTCTTTTCTTTTTGTGCAATATCCGAGCGACCCTGGTGACGGCGCTGGTGTTGCCCGCTTCCATTCTGGGCACGTTCGCGATCATGCATATGGTTGATTTCAGCCTCAACAATCTGTCGCTAATGGCCATTACGCTGGCGGTCGGCTTCGTGGTCGACGATGCGATCGTCGTGCTCGAGAACATCACGCGCCATATGGAGATGGGAAAAGACCGCATGACAGCGGCCCTCGAAGGGGCGAAGGAAATCTCCACCACTGTCATTACGATGACAACCGCGCTGACGATAGTGTTCGTGCCCATCATGTTCATGCAGGGCATGATCGGCCGCTTATTCCGGGAATTCGCGGTAACGGTAGGCGTCGCCGTGCTGATATCCGGTTTGATGTCGTTGTCGATCACCCCGATGTTATGCAGCCGGATGCTTGCGCCTTCGCAC
>CAZEAX010000391.1:0-4994 GCA_964510405.1 uncultured Streptomyces sp.
CCGGCGCCCAACGGGCCTTGCTTGGCGTAGGAGTATTCCACATAGACCGTGCCGAAGATCTGCACGTTGCTCGCCTGCGCAAAAGCTGCCGCCGGGGCCGTAAATGCGCCGGCTACCGCCAGTGCCATGACTTTTTTGTTCATTGCCTCTCCTCGTTTCGTTGTGCTCTACCGACAGCATCGCGGGGTCGGCAGATGATGATTTAGTCCCGCGCCCGCACTACGTGGGTTCGAATCAAGTATCGCAATGGAGCGAAAAGCGACGCCAGCGCTTGAATGCGTACGGGTTTCTACGCAGCTGATGAAAATTGAGCGGTTCAAGCACGCGCTGGCATTGCGCGCCGCTATGGACCGCAATAAATTGCCAGGCCGCAACCGCGCCGATCGCTCCGGGGAAAAACAAAAATTAAACGCGGTAAGCGGGCGCGGCAGGGATCGCTGCGCGGCATTCAATCGCAAGGAACAGCCAGGTTCTCTTTTTAAAATTCAGTGCGATAGCGCGCTCCGGCCGCATTGAAGAAGTTCAATGGCAACTGCAAGCTGCGGCATATTTTGTTCGAGTAATACGTCGGCATTTGATATTAACCAGCGGCAACGAGTTTGCGGAAATAAGGTAGATATACGTACGTAAAATTACCTGAGTACGCACCGTGCGGGGTCCAGCATTGGGCTGGCGGCCGGTGCGCCTCCCGTAATTAAAAACGCGAAATTTATTTTTGACGTGTTGTATTTATGACTCAGAATGATTGGTTCGAAGCCGCCGATGGCTGGCGCAGCAATCCTTGCGCGGTCGGTGCTTTAATTGCCGAACGCTGGAATGGCGAAGCGGCCGAAGTACATATATATTCATTTTCATGCTGTAATAATTCACCTCGAGTCATTTGAACTCTGCGCCCCGGCAGCGAATCAGGCGCTTAATCGAGAAACATATCGATGCAGACATTATCCGCAACTGCTGATGTCGCTATCAGTGCGGGTTCGTTGCCGACGCGACGGGTTCTCGGCATCACGGTGATTTTCATTGTCTGTTACGTGGCACTCGCGCTGGCGACGCGTTTCTACCTGGTCAGGCCGTTCGGCATCACGGCCTGGAATCCCAGCGCCGGGCTTGCGCTCGCTTTGCTGCTGGTGTTCGGCTACCGGTTCTGGCCTGCGCTTGCGATTGCAACGTGCATAGCCAATCTGCTGATACGCGGGATACCGTCGTCGCCCTTCACCCTTATGCTGCTGCCGCTCACGATTACGGTCGCCTACGCGGGTATGGCCGCCGTGCTGCGCGGGCCGCTGGGATTTCGTCTCGAATTCGACCGGCTGCGCGACGTGTTCGCGTTGCTCGCGGTCGCGACGATCGGCACGCTGTTGGTCGCCATCGCCTTCGTGTCGGTGATCCGCCTGAGCAGCCCGATCCCGATCGTGAACGTTCAGCATACGATAATGCGTTCGTGGATAGGCCATCTGCTGGGCATCCTCATCAATACCCCCTTGCTTTTGATGATGTGGAATTGGCACCGCGTCAAACGTATCCTGCGCCAGTTGCCGCCGCTGGAAATCGCCGCGCAGTTCTGCACCGTTATTTTCGTGCTATGGTTCATTTTCGGTTCCGAGTGGGCTGATCCGTACAAACAGTTCTATCTGCTGTTCCTGCCTCTGATCTGGATCGCAATGCGCCACGCGATCGTCGGCGTGACATTCGGCCTCTCGGTGATGCAGGTCGGGTTTATCGCGTTCGTCGTGGACTCGAATTACGACGCCGGCGTGTCGGTCACCGAATTGCAGTTCATGATGCTGGCGCTTGTGGTTACCGGCCTTTTTCTCGGCATGGTCGTTTCCGAACACCGCAGGGCCAGCAACGCGTTGAACGAAAGCGAGGCACGCGTGCGTGCGATCGTGTCCACCGCACCGGACAGCATCATCACGGTCGGCAGACAGGGTCTCATCGTCGCCGCCAATCCGGCGGCGGCGCGAATATTCGGCTGCGCGGCCGGACACTTGATCGGCAAGCGGGTTTACGACGTGCTGCCCGACTTCGAGCAGGCCCCGCAAACCGGCGACGCGCACGAGTTGACCGGGGTGCGCTGCGACGGAACGCGCTTCCCGGCCGAGCTTTCAATCGGCACGACCGAAAACGAATCGCCGGCACTGCGCATAGCGGTGACCCGCGATATCACGCGGCGCAAAACGCTGGAACGCCAACTCGGCCGCGCGGCCCGGCTGGCAGCCGCGGGCGAAATGGCTGCCGCGCTCGCGCATG
This sequence comes from uncultured Streptomyces sp., assembly GCA_964510405.1. Classification (GTDB taxonomy): domain Bacteria; phylum Pseudomonadota; class Gammaproteobacteria; order Burkholderiales; family SG8-41; genus PALSA-1004. Next base: position 2,251 of record CAZEAX010000391.1, read on the forward strand.
AACTGCATCAGCCGCTCTCCGCGATCCGTAATTATGCGCACGCGACCCGGTTGCTGCAGGTCCCCGCGAGCAGCAGCGACCTGCCGGGAAAAATCGAGCACGAGGCGGCGCGCGCGGCGGAAGTGGTGCAGCGGCTGCGCGACTTCTTCCGCGACGGCTCGTCGAGTTTTGAATATATCAGCGTCCAGCGTTTGGTCGACCGCGCGCTGGCGCCCATGCACGAGGAGGCCGCGAAGCAGGGCATTGCACTGACCGCGGAGGTTGCGTGCGGCAATATCGATCTGCTCGTCGACCGCGTGCAGTTCGAGGCGGTGATACACAGCCTGGTCGGCAATGCGTTCGATTCCATCGTCGGGGCGGCGCAGCGCGTCCGCGCCGTCCGGGTCGCCGCAAAAAAAATGGATAACGGATGGGCAATGGTGTCGGTCGCGGACTCGGGGCCGGGAATCAACGCCGAAATTGCCGATCGTCTGTTCGAGCCGTTTGCGACGACCAAGATCACCGGCATCGGCATGGGCCTTGCCATGAGCCGCGCGATCGTCGAAGCGTACGACGGGAAACTGTGGGTGGAAAGCGGTGCCGCCGGCGGTGCGGTGTTTCATTTCACGATACCGCCCGCGGACTTCAAGGAACTCGCCGATGATTCCGAATAGTCAATGCGTATTCATAGTCGACGACGACGCGTGGGTGCGCGACTCGCTGACGGTGCTGCTCGACCTCAAGGGGTATCGCACTCAGTCTTTTGCAAGCGCGGAGGAATTCCTGAGAGATTACCGGCCGGCCTCGGCGGGTTGCCTGTTGCTGGATGTGCGGATGGCCGGCATGAGCGGCCTCGAGCTGCAGCTCGCATTGCGTGAACGCCAGATCAAATTGCCCGTTATCGTAATGACGGCGCACGGCGATGTGCCGACCGCGCGGGCCGCACTCGTCGCGGTAGCCGTCGATTTTCTGGAAAAACCCGTCGATCCGGAGTTGCTGCTGGTGACGGTACGCGCGGCGCTCGACGGCGACGCGGCACAGCGCTCGGTCGCCCGCAAAGTTGAGCAGGAAAGGCGGAAACTGGACGTCCTGACCGTACGCGAACGGCAAATCATGGAAATGATCGCGGAGGGCACGCATAACCGGGACATCGCGACCAAGCTGGGCATCAGCCCGCGTACCGTCGAGGGACATAAAGCGCGCTTGATGGACAAGCTGCAGGTCAGAAGCGTGACCGAATTAGTGCATCTGGTGCTCGGCGCGATGCCGGAAACCAAGCCGGGCGATTTCAAAAGCTGGTTTTGAGATAACGTTGCGCGGGCTTGCGTCCGGTTATAGCCATTCCGCGGGCATGCCGTTCTTCAGCAGATCTCGCGCGATGAACCAGCGGTGCACTTCGCTGGGACCTTCGTAAATCCGCCACACGCGGCACGCGCGGGACATGTATTCGAGCGGCAGGTCCTTGGTCATGCCCATGCCGCCGAACATCTGCATCGCGCGGTCGGTGACGCGCATGATCATTTCGCTGCCCTGCAGCTTGACCATTGCCGCGTCGCGCCGCCAGTTCGATCCACCCTCGTCAATCATGCAGGCGAGCCGCCAGGTAATCAGCCGCACCATTTCCATTTCCTGAAAGCTGTCGGCGATCCACCATTGCACGGCCTGGCGGTCGGCCAGCGGGTGGCCGAAAGTCACGCGGTCGTTCGCCTGCGGCAGCATCAATTCCATGCACCGGCGCGCGTAGCCCAGCGCGCGTGCGGCGATCTCGAGCCGGCGTACGCCGAGCCGGTTCTGCATGGGGCCGAAGCCCTTGCCGATTTCGCCGAGCACCTGGCTTTCCGGCACTTCGACGTTGTCGAAATAAACGCCGTACGGCGCATGCTCGCCTATCGTGTTGAATACGGTCGGTATTGACATGCCTTTCGTTCCCTGGTCGACGAGGAACGCGGTGATGCCGCCGCGCGAACCTTTCGCCTGGTCGGTGACGGCCATGACGATAATGAAATCCGCCTGACGTGCGTTCGTGATGAAAATTTTTTGACCGTTGATCACCCACTTGCCGTTTTTGTATTCGGCGCGCGTTTTCATGCCCGCGGGATCGGAACCCGCGCCCGGCTCGGTGATCGCGATCGCGCTTTTCTTGTCGCCGCTGGCATAGGGGATAAAATATTTCTGCACCTGCTCGCCCCGGCACGTTTCCTTCAACATGAACAAATTGGGGCTGTCCGGCGGCAGCACGAACGGCGTGATGCTGGTCTTCAATTCCTCGATCACCACCGCCTTTGCCAGCATGCCGAGATTCTGGCCGCCGTATTCTTCCGGCACGTCGATGCCGTAAATGCCGATTTCCTTCGCTTTCTTTTTAAGATGCTCCTCGACGTCGTGCGGTACCAACGGCGCATCGGTGAGCCCGCGTTCCGCTTCGCGGCGGATTACATCCTTCTCAAGCGGGCGCAACTCCTCGCGCACAAAGCGCGCGACAGTCTCGCGCAGCATGCGCAGTTCTTCGGGCAGGGTGAAGTCCATGAGAGTCGTCCGGGCAGTTTTCTGGCGGACATGCATTGTAGCCGCATGGGAAGCCGGCCGCAGTCGCGGACATCATTGGCGCCGGCGGTTCAGATGCGGGCGGAGCGCGCTCAACTAGCTGGCGAGCGCCTCGCGCGGATGCATGCCTTGCTTTTCCATGACCTGCTGCATCACTTCGTAGTAAGTCCAGCCGTTGATGCGCGTGCGGCCGAGGAATATCGTCGGCGTGCTGGTGATGC
>CAZEAX010000392.1:0-4944 GCA_964510405.1 uncultured Streptomyces sp.
GCACGACACGCTGCAATACATGCAACATGACCCGGTGCACCGTCCGTACCACCACGATGCGCTGACCTTCGGACTGATTTACGCCTTCAATGAAAATTTCGTCCTGCCGCTGTCGCACGACGAAGTGGTGCACGGCAAGGGCTCGTTGTTGTCGAAGATGCCGGGCGATCGCTGGCAGCAGTTCGCCAACCTGCGGCTCTACTTTGGCTTCATGTGGGCACACCCGGGCAAGAAGCTGTTGTTCATGGGCGGCGAGCTGGCGCAGCAGGCCGAGTGGAATCACGACGCCGAACTCGACTGGGGTGCGCTCGCGGACGAACATCACCGCGGCGTGCAGCGCGTGGTCGCCGACCTGAACCGGCTCTACCGCGAGACGCCGGCGCTGCACGAATGCGATTGCGAAGCGCGCGGTTTCGAATGGATCGACTTCGCCGACCGCGAGCAGAGCATCATCGTCTTCCTGCGCCGCGGCGCGCGCGACGATGCACTGGTGATCGCGGCGTGCAATTTCACGCCGGTGCCGCGCAGCGGCTATCGCATCGGCGTGCCGCGGCCCGGTCATTATCGGGAAATCATCAACACCGATTCGGCGTGGTACGGCGGCTCCAACCTCGGCAATGCCGGCGGGGTCGGCGCGGTGGCCGCACCATGCCACGGCCGCGACTACTCGCTGGCGGTGACGCTGCCGCCGCTCGCCTGCGTGATGTTCGAGTGGCGGGCGGCATGAAAATCCATCCGGAAAAATGCGGCGTGTGCCTATGAGAATACAGCTGGACATGGAACACATCGCGAAGGCGCGCCTGGAAAGCGGGCGGCCGTACCCGCTCGGTGCGAGCTGGGACGGCGGCGGCGTCAATTTCGCGCTGTTCTCGGCTTTCGCCACCTCAGTTGAGTTGTGTCTTTACGACGCCGACGCGGCGCGCGAGGTGGCGCGCATCTGCCTGCCTGCGTGCACCGACCAGGTCTGGCACGGTTATCTGCCCGACGCGCGGCCCGGTCTCATCTACGGCTATCGCGTGCACGGCCCGTACGAGCCGGCGCAGGGCCATCGTTTCAATCCGAACAAACTGTTGATCGATCCGTACGCGCGCGCGTTTGCGGGCGCGTTTCGCTGGACGGACGCGCATTACGGCTATCGCGTCGGTCACGCGAACGCCGATCTCTCATTTGACAGCCGCGACAACGCATGGGCGATGCTCAAATGCCGCGTGGTCGATCCGGCGTTTTCATGGCAGGACGATCGCGCGCCGCGCACGCCGTGGGCGGACACCGTGATCTACGAAGTTCATGTCAAGGGCGCGACCATGATGAACCCGGCGGTGCCCGAAGCATTGCGCGGCAGCTACGCCGGTCTCGCGCATCCGGCATCGATCGGGCATTTGCAGCGGCTGGGCGTGACCGCGGTCGAATTGCTGCCGGTGCACGAACTCATCGATGAGCGCCGCCTGGTGCAGAGCGAACTCGTCAACTACTGGGGCTACAACTCGCTCGGCTATTTTGCGCCGGCCGCGCGTTATGCCGGCGGCGGCGATCCGCTGGTCGAATTCCGCACCATGGTGCGGCGCCTGCACGCGGCAGGTATCGAGGTCATACTCGACGTCGTTTACAACCACACCTGCGAGGCCGAGGAGACCGGCCCGACGCTGGCGTTTCGCGGCATCGACAATGCGAGCTACTACCGCCTGCGCGACGGTCGCTGGCACGACGACGTCACCGGCTGCGGCAACACGCTGAACGTCGCGCATCCGCGCGTGATGCAGATGGTGATGGATTCGCTGCGCTGGTGGGTGAGCGAGATGCACGTCGACGGGTTTCGCTTCGATCTGGCGACCGCGCTGGGGCGCGAGAACGGGAGTTTCGATCCGGGTTGCGCGTTTTTCGATACGTTGCGGCAGGACCCGCTGCTCGCCGGCGTCAAGCTGATCGCCGAACCGTGGGACGTCGCCGCCTGCGAAACCGGGCGTTTTCCGCCGGGCATCGGCGAGTGGAACGACCGCTTCAGGGATGCCGCGCGCGGGTTCTGGCTGACCGGTGCGGTCAGTTGCGGGGAATTCGCCTCGCGGCTCGCCGGGTCGAGCGATCTGTTCCGGCACAACGGTCGCATGCCGCAGTCGAGCATCAACTTTATTACCGCGCATGACGGATTCACGCTGGCCGACGTCGTTGCCTACGAGCACAAGCACAACGAAGCCAACGGTCAGGCGAGCGCGGACGGCAACAACGACAACCGCAGCATCAATTGCGGCGTCGAAGGTGCGACCGCGGATCCCGCCGTGCACGAGTTGCGCGGACGCCTGCAGCGCGCATTGCTGGCCACGCTGGTGCTGGCGAAAGGGGTGCCGATGCTGCTGGCCGGCGACGAATCGGGGCGCACGCAGGACGGCAACAACAACGCCTACTGTCAGGACAATCCGACGTCGTGGCTCGACTGGGACGGCATGGACCGCGCGCTGTGCGAATTTGCGGCGCGGCTGATCGAATTGCGCCGCACTCATCCGGCACTGCGGCGGCTCAACTGGTTCGACGGCTCGCCAACTCCAATGGGCGAGCGCGATATCGCATGGCTCTGGCGCGATGGCGCGGAGATCACCCGCGAGCAATGGGATGACCGCGCGAACCGCTGCTTCGGCTGCAGGATCGGCCGCGATAACGCGGACGAAGCCGCTTTGCTGGTGCTGATCAACGCCGGCGTTGCGGATGCTGCGTTTGCGCTGCCGCCGCCGCCGGGGGGCATGTGGCAGTTGCAACTCGACACCGCGCTGCCGCGCGCGGACGCGGGCGCAACCGCGACCGCGTCCGTGGCGGTGCCGGCACGCGGCCTGCTCGTTCTGTCGTCGGCGCCGGGTGCGCCGTGAATGAGGCGCTGCTGCGGCTGGCGCATGCCGCCGGAATCGAAGACAGGTATTGGGACGGCCTCGGCGTCCAGCGCGACCTGAGCGAGGCGACCGCGAGCGCGCTGCTCAACGCGCTGGGTTTTGACGCCGCGAGCGATGCAGCTGCGCAATGCAACGCCATCGCCGATGAAGCGTTTCTCAAGCCGTTGCCGCCGGCGCTGGTGATGCGTGCGGGCGAGGGCGCCGCGGTTACGCTGGCGTTGCCGCTGCAACAGCGTGATGAAATTGCCGAGTGGGAACTTGTGCTGGAAAGCGGCGAGCGGCGGCGCGGCGAATTTGCGCAGGCCCGGCTGGCGCAGATTGACGAGCGCGAGATCGACGGCCGGCGCTATGGCCGTTACCGGCTGCCGCTGCCGCCGGGCATCGCACCCGGTTATCACCGTTTCCGCCTGCCGTCATTTGATTGCGCCGCCTGCCTGATTGTCGCGCCGGCGCGCTGTTTCATTCCGGCAGCGCTCGAGAGCGGCACGCGCTGCTGGGGTTTAGCCGTCCAGTTGTATACGCTGCGCTCGTCGCGCAACTGGGGCATCGGCGATTTCGGCGACCTTGCCGCAATCGCCACCGCCGCCGGTCACGCCGGCGCCGCGTTCATCGGACTCAATCCATTGCATGCGCGGCATCTCCCGCGGCCGGACGAGGCGAGTCCGTATGCGCCGTCGTCGCGTTTCTTTCTCGATCCGCTTTATATAGACATCTCGGCAGTCGCCGAACTCGCCGACTGCGCGGAAGCGCGCGCGGCGATCGCCGATGCCGGATTTCAGGCGCAACTGGCGCGGGCGCGCGAAGCGCCGCTGGTCGATTATGTTGCGGTGACTGCGTTGAAGTTGCAGATACTCGATCTTATGTTCAGCCGTTTCCGGCAGCGCCGTGTGGCTGCGGATGATGCGCGGATGGACGATTTTCGCGAATTCAAACAGCGGGGCGGCGAATCGCTCGCACGGTTTGCCGAATTCGAAGCACTGCGTCTGCACTTGCGGCAAGCGGCCGATCGCGCGCTGGAGTGGCATGACTGGCCGCCGGAAATTCGGGATCCCGCGGGCGCATGGATGGCGCGGTTTCGCAGCGAGTCGGCCGGGCGTATTGAATTCCAGGTTTACCTGCAGTGGGTGGCGGCCGCGCAATTGCACGAGGCGGCAACGGCGGCGCGCGCCGCCGGGATGTCGATCGGTCTCTATCGCGATATCGCAGTCGGTGCGGCGCGCGACAGCGCGGAAACCTGGAGCGAACAAGCGCTGTTTGCGCACAACGTGAGCGTCGGCGCGCCGCCCGACATGCTCAACCGGCAGGGCCAGACCTGGGGTCTGCCGCCGTGGAATCCGCGCGTGCTTGTGCGCGAGGAATATGCGCCGTTTCGCCGGCTGCTCGCCGCCAATATGCGCGATGCCGGCGCATTGCGCATCGACCACGTGATGGCATTGACGCGCCTGTTCTGGATAGCGCAGGGCATGAACGGCGCCGATGGCGGTTACGTAAGCAACCCGTTCGAAGATATGGCGGCGATCGTCGCGCTTGAGAGCGTGCGCAACCATTGCATGGTCATCGGCGAGGACCTTGGTTCGGTGCCCGACGGTTTGCGCGCGCGTTTGCGCGACTGCGGGTTGCTGTCGTATCGAGTGCTGGTCTACGAACGGCACTGGCAGGGCGACGGGCAGTTCTGCCGGCCGGGGGAGTATCCGAACCAGTCACTCGCCACCGTCGCTACGCACGACATGCCGACGACGACGGAGTTCTGGCGCGGCGATGATATCGCGCGGCGCGCGAAACTCGGCATGTATCCCGGTCAACAACAACGGGATGAGGATGCGGCACGGCGCGACGGCGAACGATCCGGCATTCTGCGGCTGCTGGGAGATATCGGGTTGTCGCCGGCCGATCCGGGCAACGCCGCTGATGTCATCGAATCGCTGCATGCCGCGATTGCGCGCACCGCTTCCATGCTTGCAGTGGTGCAGCTGGACGATCTGATCGGTGAAACGGAGCCGGTCAATATTCCCGGCACCTACCGCGAATATCCGAACTGGCGGCGCAAGCTGGCGCTGCCGCTCGAGGA
>CAZEAX010000393.1:0-4908 GCA_964510405.1 uncultured Streptomyces sp.
CGCTTGCCGCAAGATGCTGGATATCGTGCCCGAGTCGCGAAATAAAGTTTACGACGTACGCCATGTGATCAGGGCGATCGCCGACGCCGGCTCCACGTTCGAACTGAAAGAGCGCTACGGGAAATCGATTGCAACGGTATTCGCGCGGCTCGACGGCAAAAGCATTGGGTTTATCGCCAACAATCCAATGTTCAAGGGCGGCGCACTGGATGCCGATGCGTGCCAGAAAATCACGGGCTTCATGGTGTTGTGCGATTCGTTCAACGTGCCGCTGGTTTTTCTGGTCGACGTGCCGGGCTTCCTGATCGGCGTTGAAGGCGAAATGCGCGGTATGCCGGGTAAGGTGATCAACTGGATGAATGCGATGAGCCAGGTCACGGTGCCCAAGGTCACGGTGATCATGCGCAAAAGCTACGGTCAGGCCTATATCAACATGGCGGGCGGCAAAGGCGCCGACGAAGTCGCGTTGTGGCCGACAGCGGATCTGGGCTTCATGGATCCGGCGGTCAGCGTCAACGTGCTGCATGGGGTCAAGCAGGAGGACGACCCGGCGCGCTTCAAGGAACTCGTCGCGGAAGTGCAGCGCGATACCTCGGCGTGGGCGCTCGCCGAACTGTTCGAGGCGCAAACCGTGATCGACCCGCGCGACACGCGCGATTACCTGATTCGAACGCTCGAAGTGCATCGCATGCGGCTGAAGAACGGCGTTGGCGAACACCGGCTGCGCAACTGGCCGACGAGCTACTAAAGGGTGCCGGCGTGAAGGTTACGCACGCGGCTGGAACGCTGATGTTGGCGCTTACCCTCGTGTCGGGTGCTGCCGCACAAGGCTATCCGATCAAGCCGATACGCTTCGTCGTGCCCTATGCGCCGGGAGGCAACACCGACATCCTCGCGCGTTTGCTCGGGCAGAAACTGAGCGAAGCGTGGGGCCAGCAAGTCATCATCGACAACCGTCCGGGCGCGGCGGGGACCGTAGGGGCCGAGCTGGTTGCGCGAGCGCCCGCCGACGGTTACACGCTGATCATGGGGTCCTTCGGCAACATTATTGTCGCCAACAGTCTTTACAAAAATCTCAAATACGATCCGCTCACGGATTTTAGTTCGATTGCGTTAGTTTCATTGCCGCCCGGCGTATTGGTAGAGAATCCGGCAGTACCGGCGCAAAGCGTCCGCGAGTTGATCGCGTACGCCAAGAGTAACCCGGGCCGGCTCAATTACGGTTCGCCCGGAGCCGGCGCGTGGAATCACCTGTTTTTTGAATTATTCAATGCGAGCGCGGGCATCTCGATCGTGCATGTTCCCTATAAAGGCATTGCGCCGGCAGTGGTCGATTTGCTCGGCGGCCAAGTGCAGTTGGCGATATCGGCGTTTCCTACGGCGATGCCGCACGTCAGAAGCGGCAAGCTGCGCGCGCTCGCGGTCACGAGCGCCAAGCGTTCCGGCTTGCTGACCGACGTGCCAACGATCGCGGAGTCGGGATTGAGCGGGTACGAAGCGGCGGGCTGGTTCGGCGTCTTGAGTCCCGCCGGCACACCGCCCGCGGTGGTGGCAAAACTCAACGGCGAGATCAACCGCATCCTCGAGTTGCCCGAGGTCAAAGCGAGTCTCGCAAGCGATGGCGCCGAACCCGCGGGCGGCACGCCGGCGCAAATGGCGGAGTCGGCGCGCGCCGCCAGCGCCAAATGGAGCAAGCTCATACGTGAGCTCAATCTGCGTACCGAATGAAACCAAGTCGACGAGCAAGCAGGCCCGATCATGGCGTTTGAAGAATTATTAAAAGAGCTCGCATTGCGCGAGGAACGCGCGCTCGCGATGGGCGGCGCGGAAAAACTCGCGCAACGCAAAACCCAGGGCGTGCTCAATGCGCGCGAGCGCATTGCGCGCCTTTTCGATCCCGGCACCTTTCTCGAGTCCGGCATGCTCGCGGTTTCCAACCGGCCTGAAGACCGCTTGACCACGCCGGCCGACGGCAAGGTCGCCGGCTTCGGCCGCATTAATGGGCGCGAAGCCGGCGTGCTCGCCAATGACTTCACCGTCAAAGGCGCGTCGAGCGCGGCGATCAACATCAAGAAGCTGAAGCACATGAAGAACACCGCGAAGAAACGCGGCATTCCGATGGTTTTTCTCGGCGAATCGACAGGCGCGCGGATGCCCGACGTAATGGGCGCGTCGAGCATAGGCTCGAAAGACGATCCGACCGAATACCAGCGCATGCGCGAAGTGCCGTGGGCGGCCGCGGTGCTCGGCCACTGTTATGGTTCGTCGGCGTGGTACGGCTCGATGTCGGATTTCTGCGTGATGCGCAAAGGCGCGATCATGGCGGTGTCGAGCCCGCGCCTGATTTCGATGGCCACCGGCAAAGCGGTCGATCCCGAAGAGCTCGGCGGCTGGCGCGTGCATGCCGAAGTGAGCGGACTTGTCGACCAGGTCGTCGATACTGACGAAGAAGCGATCGACGCGATCAAGCAGTTTTTGTCGTACCTGCCGAGCCATCACAATGCAGCCCCGCCCGTGCAGACTGTGCCGGCGGGGTCGGGCGACGCGATTAAAGACGTGATGAAGCTGGTTCCGGAAGCCAGCAATCAGGTTTACGACATGCGCAAAGTCGTCGCCTGCATCGTCGATCGCGATTCGATGTTCGAGTTGAAAGCGCGCTTCGGAAAAACGATCGTAACCGCGCTCGCACGCCTCGACGGCAGGACGATAGGCGTAATCGCCAACAACCCGCTCTACAAGGGCGGCGCGATCGACGCGGACGCGTGCCAGAAGGTGCAGAGCTTCATGGTGCTGTGCGACTCGTTCAATATCCCGCTGGTGCTGCTCGTCGACCAGCCGGGATTTTTGATCGGCATCGAAGGCGAGCAAAAAGGCGTGACCGGCAAGGTCATGAACTGGCTGAACGCGATGACGTTGTGCACGGTACCGAAAATTTCGATCATCGTGCGCAAAAGCTACGGCCTCGCGGTGTCGAACATGGGCGCCGGCGGCAATGCCGACGAAGTATGCTGCTGGGTGACCGCCGAAGTGAGTTTCATGAAACCCGAATTCGGCGCCAAGGTCGTGTTCGGCCTCAATGAGGACGAGCCCGAAAAATTCAAAGCGGCAGTGGAAAAAATGAACAAGGGTTCCACACCGTACGACATGGCCGCGATTTACACCGCGCAGAACGTGATCGATCCGCGCGATACGCGCGAATACCTGAAGCGCACGCTCGCAATCCACCGCCTGCGGCTGACCAATGGCGTCGGCGAGCATTTGATGCGCACGTGGCCGACGAGCTATTAGCGCGCGCGAATCCGGACTATTCGCCGACTTCCAGTTCCGTCATGCGCCAGCGCGCGCCGTTGTTGACGAAGCACGCGCGATATTCAAGCGGACTGCGCACGTGTTCTTCAGGTACGTAGCCCTCACCGGATCCGGCCTTGAGCTTGACCCATTTTTGCGGTGCATCCTTGTTCTGGTCGGCGACTTCCCAGTCGATGACGGCGACCAGATCGTACGACAGCGCGCCGATGGTAACTGCGTCCGCGGCGGGTTCGGCCTTGAGCAGGGTTTCTTTCGCAATAATCGCCCCGGACGCATTCCCGCCGCCCGCGTTTTCGGGCCATTTGTAATAGACGTACGGCGCGCACAACTCGCTGGTTTTCGCGTCGCGCTTGACGAGCACGCTGCCGAGAAACAGGAGTTTCGGCAGTTCGGTCCACACCGCGCTGTCCGCCGATTGAAGTTCCCACAGCTTCTTGAATTCGGCCACGCCGTCGATGCCAGATGTGTTGCGAATCTTGCGATCCACGACATCGAGCAGAAATTGCTGATCGCGGCGTGCCAGCGCTTCGAGCAGCCGCGCCTTGAAACGCGGCCACGTGGCATCGCTCGCGCCGTCGTCCACCGGCGCGAGCTTGAATTCCTGCGCGGCACTCGCGGTTGAGAGAACCAATACGAGCGCCAGGCCGAGCGCGCGCAGGACCATCAGCACCCCTTGAATTTACCGCGGCGTTTTTCGAAAAACGCGGTCAGCGCTTCCTGATGGTCGTCGGTTTTATGGCACAGCGCCTGGAAACTCGAACACACGTCGAGATGTTCGGCGAGCGGCTGCGTTTGCGCGAGCTTGAGCAGGCGCTTGGCGTAGCGCACGGCCAGCGGCGGTTTGGCTGCAATCTTGCCGGCAAGTTCGCGTGCGCGCGGAATCAGCGCATCGGGCTCGGTGATTTCGAGCAGAATGCCGAGTGTCTTGGCTTCCTCGGCCTTGACGATGCGCCCGCTGAAAGTCAGTTCGGCCGCGCGCTGATAGCCGACCAGGCGCTGCAGGAACCATGCACCGCCGTCGCCCGGAATGATGCCGAGATTTACAAACGTTTCGCCGAATTGCGCACTGGTCGAACCGATGCGGATGTCGCACATGTTGGCGAGATCGAAGCCCGCGCCTATCGCCGGACCGTTCACTGCGGCGATCACGGGAATTTCGGCATCCTGCAGTGCGAGCGGAATGCGCTGGATGCCGTGCTTGTAATTCTGTTGCAGCACGTGCGGCGCCGCTTTCGAGCGCTCGCCCATGGTTTTGATGTTGCCGCCCGCCGAGAACGCACTGCCGTCGCCGGTAATGATCAGCACGGACACGTCGGGACTCGTATTCGCCCACGCGATCGTCTTGACGATATCCGACGTGATATCGGTGCTGGTCAGCGCATTGCGCACATCGTCGCGCTTGAACGTCAGCAGGGCAACCCTTTCTTCGAGCGACAATGCGGCGTCTGTTAACTGCGGTAAAGCGGACATGAAATTTCCTTCAGGAGAATTTGAATTTGGCGCGAGCGACTATGGTAAGCGCTCGCGGGTGGCCTTACAACGGGCGCGCGCATGCGATGCTATACTTGCATTATCAGCGCGCATTGTGCGCCAGGATAC
>CAZEAX010000394.1:0-4891 GCA_964510405.1 uncultured Streptomyces sp.
ATCACGCTCGCGTCGCACTGGTCCGAGTAGGCGGTGAAGAAGCCGCGTTCGCCTTCGAGTATCGTCGGCGACGAAGTAAACCCGCTCGTTGCCAGGTCAGCCGCCATCACGCCCGTTTCGCCCACGCGGCCCGCATGCAGCGGTTTGGTCATGGTGCCGAAATTTTCGCGTACGCCCGCCGACTGGCTGCCGGCAATCCCGAGCGCCGCGAGCGTCGTATCGAATGAAAGATGCCGCACATTGCACACGGCGGCCGCGGCGCCATAGGTGCTGATCGTGCCGCTGGAATGAAAACCGCGGCTGTAATGTCCGCCGGCGGTCGCGATGCTGATTTTGCAGCTCGCTTCGACGCCGACATTGAATGCGGTCAGCAGGTCGCGCCCCGATGCGTCGGCGGCCTCCGCCGCCGCGAACAACGCGGCCGCAACCGAAGCCGACGGATGAATGCGGCTCGGGTTATGCGTGTCGTCGTAATCGTCGGAATGCATCGAGTTGCCGTTCGCAAGCGCGGCGAACTGCGCGGGCAGCCGCATGTCGCTGCCGATCACGGACGCGTTCGGACGCGGAAAACCGAATTGCGCGAGGTGCCGGCGCAGCAGCACGCTGCCTTCCGCCACGCAACCGGCAAACGCGACCGCGAGGCAGTCGAGCACCGCGTTCTTCGAAAGACGCAGGACGTCAGCGGGAATATCTTCGAAACGCGCGGCGCTGGCGAATTGCGCGACGCGTCGGGTGAGCGGAGGCAGATCAGTCGGCATGCGCGCCCGATTGCTTGACCACACGCAACCATTTGCCCATATCGCTCTTGATCAATGCGGCGAATTCTTCGGGTGTGCTCGACGCCACGTCGGCGCCCTCGCCTGCCAGCCGGTCGCGAATCTCCGGCAGCGCGAGTATTCGCTTCACGTCGGCATTGACGCGCATGACGACCGCGCGCGGGGTTCCGGCCGGCGCAAACAATCCGTACCAGGAGACGACGTCGAAGCCGGGCACCGCTTCGGCAAGCGTGGCCACGTCCGGCATTGCCGGTGAACGTTTCGGTCCGGTCACGCCGATCGCGCGCAGGCGCCCGCCTTTGACCTGGGATTGCGCGGACACCATGCCGAGAAAGAACACCTGCACCTGTCCCGAGATCAGATCGGGCAGCACCGTGCCGAGCGTCTTGTAGGGAACGTGCACGAGCTTGATGCCCGCAAGCGTTTGCAGCAGTTCGGCGGACAGGTGGCTCGCGCTCCCGCTGCCGAGCGATGCGTAGTTGAGTTGCCCGGATTTCGCCTTCGCGAGCGCAATGAACTCCTGCGGATTCGCGATATTCAGCGAGACGGGCGCGACCATCACGTACGGCGCAGTCGCGACGAGCGTAATTGGCGCGAAATCGCGGATCGTATCGAATTTCAAATTCTTGTACAGCGCCGGGTTGATCGCGATGTTCGCCGTGTTACCCATCATCAGCGTGTAACCGTCGCGCGGTGCGCTCGCAGCGGTCTCGGTGCCGATGATCCCGCCGGAACCCGGGCGATTGTCCACGACGATCTGCTGGCCCCACGTATCGGACAGTTTTTGCCCGACTGCGCGCGCGAACACGTCGGCCGAACCGCCGGCCGTGTACGGCACGATCACGCGGATCGGGCGGTCGGGATACGTCTCCGCGGCGAGCGATGCGCCTGCCAGGCACAGCGCGGCGAGCAATATTGGGAAGGTACGCATTGTCGGGGAATAACCGGATGCAAAGCCAGCGCGCAGTATATACAATCGCCAGACTTTCGCTTCGAGCAGGTTCATGCCCTATCTCAATCTCACGCCCGGCTTTCAGCTCTATTACGAAGTCGACGATCACACCGATCCGTGGACCGAGCCGGAGACGATCGTGATGGTGCACGGCTTCACCGAGAACACGACCGCGTGGCGCGCGTGGGTGCCGCATCTCGCGCGCCGCTATCGCGTGGTCCGCTTCGACCAGCGCGGCTTCGGGCGCTCGACGCCGGTGACGCGCGATTTCAAGTTCACCAACGAATTATGGGTGGACAATGTCGCGCGCGTGATCGAGCACCTGGCGGGCGGCTGCGCCCATGTAATCGGCGCGAAGAGCGGCGGCCTCGTCACAATAGAACTCGCCGCACAGCGGCCCTACCTCGTGAAGACCATCGTCCTTGCATCGACCCCGTTGGATCCGCCCCAACCGCAGAACTGGCTCGCGCACATGGAAAAGCACGGCATGCGCAGCTGGGCGCGCATGACCATGCCGCCGCGCCTCGGCAGCATAATGCCGCCGCGCGGCATCGACTGGTGGGTCGACATGATGGGCAGCACGTCGATCGAGACCGCGCACGCCTATCTGCGCTGGGTCAGCACGATCAACGTCGGTCCCGACCTCTCGCGCGTGAATTGTCCGGCGCTGGTGCTCACAACGACCACGCCGCGGCGCGCCTACAGCAAAGCGGACGCCGATGTTTATCGCACAGGACTGCCGCACGCGGAAGTCGCCGCACTGGCGGTCGACGGCTATCACGTTGCCGCAAGTGCACCCGACGACTGCGCGCCTATCGTGCTGGATTTTCTGCGGCGTTACGGCGAAGGCAACGCCAGATCACGCAGAAGCGCGCGCTGACCCGCTTGCCCATGCGGGCCGCGTGATGACTACTCGGCCGTCACGCCGGTAGCCTTGATGATCTTCGCCCACTTGACGATTTCCGAGCGGATATAGGCGGCAAACTGGTCGGGCGTATTGCCAACCGGATCGATGCCCTGGCTTACGAGCCGGTCACGCACGTCGGGCAGCGCCAATACCTTGACGATTTCCGCATGCAGGCGCGAGATAATCGGCCGCGGCGTGTTGGCCGGCGCTACCACGCCGTACCAACTGCCCGCTTCATATCCGGGCAGGCCGGATTCCGCAACCGTCGGCAGATCCGGCATGAACGCAGAACGGGCGCTGCTGGTGACCGCAATTGCCCGCAGGCGGCCGCCTTTCACGAAAGGCACCACCGACAATGCGGTGCTGAACGCGACCGCCAGGCGGCCCGCGCTCAAATCCGTCAGTCCCGGACCGCTGCCTTTGTACGGCACATGCGTCAGCGTAACCCCCGCCATCGACGCAAACAACTCGCCGCCGAGATGCGTCGCATTGCCGGTGCCTGCCGATGGATACGTGAGCTCGCCGGGCCTGGCGCGCGCCGCCGCGATGAGATCGGTGATCGACTTGATCGACGACGAAGGCGGCACCGCGACAATCAGCGGGCTCGAGCCCACGATGGTAACCGGCGCAAAACTTTTGATCGAATCGTACGGCAGCTTCGGATACAGCGTCGCGTTGATCGCCTGCGTGCTGCTCGTCATGATCAGCGTGTAGCCGTCGGGCGCGGCTTTCGCAACGAGTTCCATCCCGACTATCGTGTTGGCGCCGGGCCGGTTATCGACGACCACCGACTGATTGATGTTGCGCGACATGGCGAGCGCGACCGCGCGCGACACGAGGTCGTTGCCGCCGCCCGGCGTAAACGGCGAGATGAGACGGATCGGGCGCGCGGGATACCCGGAGTCTGCTGCGCCCGCGCCAGATGCGCATAAGGCGAGAGCGGCGACGAAAGCGTTGCGCGCGCTCACTGCGCCAACGGCCCGTACAAGTCGATGCGGCGGTCGCGCCACCACGGCACTTTCTTGCGGTCGCCGCGCACTTTGTCGAGATCGATTTCCGCAACCAGCAATTCTTCTTTCGCCGTGCCGGCTTCCGCCATGATGGCGCCGGTCGCATCGACGATCATGCTGCGCCCGAGATGCGAGCGCCTGCCCTCCTGCCCAACGCGGTTGGCGGCAACGACGTAGACACCGTTCTCGTATGCGCGCGAGCGCAGCGGCACGTCCCAGATGGTGGCGCGGTGGCCGGGGTCGCTGTACGTCGAATAGCAGATCGGCATGAAAATGATTTCCGCACCCTGCAGCGCGAGCGCGCGCGACGGCTCCGGGAACAGGCGGTCGTAGCAGATCTGGATGCCGAATTTAATGCCGCGCCACTCGAACACCGGCAGCGCCGGGCCCGGCGCGAAGTACATGCGCTCGTAGCTGCCCGTGCCGCCTTCGATTTGGTCGGGGAAATACGCGGGTATATGCGTCTTGCGGTAAATGCCCAGCACTTCGCCGCGCTCGTCGCACGCCAGCGCCGCGTTGAAATAGCCGCCCGCCGCCGTGCGCTCGCCGAACGGCCAGATCGTCGCGATGCCGTGCTGCTTCGACAGCGCGCACAGCTTTTTCATCAGCGGCCCGTCCGCCGCCACGAAAAAATGATCGAAGTCCGCGCGCAGCGTGTTCGGAAAAAACGGCGTCATGAAAAGTTCCGAGAACGTCACGAATGCGACGTTGCGCTTCGCCGCCTCCTCCATCATTTTCACGGCCGCCGGCACCATCGCCTCCGGGTCTTCCGTCATCACCGGCCCGGTCTGCGCCGCGGCCACGATCAATTTATTATTCATTCTCTGCTTTCCTCCAAAAACCTTTAAGCCGCAGATAAACACAGATAAACGCGGATGAAAACCACGCAGCAAGAAGTACGGCAAAACATACTCAACATTTATCTGTTGGCGAGTCTATCTGCGTTCATCCGCGTTTATCTGCGGCCCTTTGTGTTTCCCGCCTTCAATCAATGCGTGCGCCGGAAGCTTTGACCACCTTCGCCCACTTGGCGATCTCGGCTCGCTGAAACGCCGCAAATTCCTCCGGCGTATTCGCCATCACCTCGCTCGCGAGCTTGGTCAGGCGCTCGCGCATGTCCGCGGTGCGCAGGATTTTCACGGTCTCGTCGTGCAGGCGTGCGATCACCTCCGCGCGTGTGCCGGCGGGCGCGAACACGCCGAACCATTGCAGCGCTTCGAAACCTTTCAGACCCGAGTCCGCGACG
>CAZEAX010000395.1:0-4866 GCA_964510405.1 uncultured Streptomyces sp.
GCTCAAAGTCGGCGACTCCACGTTCAACACGATCTCCATGACGAATACTGTCCAAGGCCGCGGTTACTTCAATCGGATGTATTCGCTCCAGAGCGGCGATATCTGCTACATGTTCTCTTTCGCCTCGATCACCTTGGCCTTTTTACCCGTTCCGTCCGCGATCTGGCGGCCGCTTATGACGCAATGCAGGGGGCTGATTACGGCGACGCGGCATGCGCGTCCCGCTCTGCCGAACCCTGCGGCACTCAACTCGATCGCGGGAGCGCAGGACTGCGTGTTGCGATAGCGGAGGATTATTTCGAGTTACGCGCCAGCGAAGAGGCGCTGGAGGCAGTGTACTTGGCGGCGTGCGCATTGAACGCGACGCAGCGGGTGGTGCTGCCAGAAACAGCACGCGCACGAGCCGCCGCCTACATAATCACTGCATCCGAAGGCGCCAACCTGCATTTGGAAAATCTCAGGCAACGCGCGCAGGACTTCGAACCATTGTCGCGCGATCGTTTTCTGGCCGGAGCGCTCGTGCCCGCCACCTGGTATCTGCAGGCCCAGCGTTTCCGGTACTGGTACGCGAAGCGCGTCGCCGAGTTGTTCAAAGACGTCGACGCTATAATCGCACCGGCAACCCCGGTCAGCGCGACGGCAATCGGTGCTGAAACGGTAACCATCGCGGGAGCAACGATGCCGGTCCGTCCAAACATGGGAATTTTCACCCAGCCGATTTCCTTCATCGGCCTGCCGGTAGCGGCGGTGCCGGTTTACCGTGCCGGCCGCATGCCGATCGGAGTGCAGGTGATTGCCGCGCCGTGGCGCGAGGATATTTGCCTGCGCATCGCGGCGGCGCTCGAGGCTGCCGGCATCGCGCAGTCTCCAATCGCTGCGTCATGAGCGACGAAGCGCCGGCATTTGAAATCAATCTGCCTTACGTCGTGACGGAAGTCGCCGCGGCGTTCGAGCGATATGAAACTGCGCTCGTGACGAACGACGTTGCAGTTCTCGACGAGCTGTTCTGGAAAACCCCGTTGACGCTGCGTTACGGCGCCACCGAGAATTTGTACGGCCACGAAGAGATCGCAAGGTTTCGCGGCGCGCGCTCACCGGCAGGACTGGCGCGCAAGCTGACCAAGGTGGTTATAACGACTTACGGCAGCGATTTCGCGACGGCCAATTGTGAGTTCGAGCGCGGCGGCAAACTCGGCCGCCAGAGTCATACGTGGATACGCACGCGCGCCGGCTGGCGCATTGCCGCCGCGCACGTCAGTATGCTGGCCTCCGGCTGAAATCTTTTCTTCGTTAAGGCTACGCGAATATCAGGCCGCGGCGTTTATGAACAGCCGCTGCTTGAGTTTTTTCAGGTTGTCGCGCAACTGCGCTGCGCGCTCGAACTCGAGGTTCTTCGCGGCATCGAGCATTTCCTTCTCGACGCGTTTGAGTTCGCGCGTGAGTTCCTTCTCGCTCATCGCCTGGTAAGATGCCTCGCTCTGCGCCGCCTTGCGCTGAACCTGCGCTTCCTGCGCGTCGTAGACGCCGTCGATCATGTCGCGCACGGTCTTGACGATGCCCTGCGGCGTAATGCCCATTTTAAGGTTGTGCGCGATTTGCTTCGTCCGCCGGCGGTCGGTTTCGCCGATCGCGCGCGTCATCGAATCGGTGACGCGGTCTGCATACAGGATGGCCTTGCCGTTGATATGCCGGGCCGCGCGCCCGATCGTCTGGATCAGCGAACGTTCCGAGCGCAGGAAGCCCTCCTTGTCCGCGTCGAGTATCGCCACCAGCGAAACTTCAGGCATGTCGAGGCCCTCGCGCAGCAGGTTGATGCCGACGAGCACGTCGAATTCGCCCAACCGCAAGTCGCGAATGATTTCTACGCGCTCGACGGTATCGATGTCGGAATGCAGATAACGGACCTTTACGCCATGCTCGCCCAGGTAGTCGGTCAGATCCTCGGCCATGCGTTTGGTCAGGGTCGTGACCAGCACGCGTTCTTTGACCTTTACGCGCTCGCTGATTTCCGACAGCAGGTCGTCTACCTGGGTCGCGGCCGGCCGCACTTCGATTTGCGGATCGACCAGCCCCGTCGGTCGCACGACCTGCTCGACGACCTGCGCCTGGTGCGTACGTTCATATTCGGAGGGCGTCGCCGAGACGAACACCGTTCTTTTCATCAGCCGCTCGAATTCATCGAACCGCAACGGTCGATTATCGAGCGCCGACGGCAGCCGGAACCCGTAATTGACAAGATTCTCCTTGCGCGCGCGGTCGCCCTTGTACATGCCGCCAACCTGCGGAATGGTGACATGGCTTTCGTCGATGAACATCAGCGAATCGGGCGGCAGGTAATCGATCAGCGTGGGCGGCGGCTCACCGGCTTTGCGCCCCGACAGGTGGCGCGAATAGTTCTCGATGCCTTTGCAAAAGCCCATCTCGTTCATCATTTCGAGATCAAAGCGCGTGCGCTGCTCGATGCGCTGGCATTCGACCAGCCTGTTCTCGCGCTGGAAAAATTCGATGCGCTCGCGCAACTCCTCCTTGATCGCCTCGATCGCGCGCAATGTCGTCGCGCGCGGCGTCACGTAATGGCTCGACGGGTAAACCGTGAAACGCGAAACACGCTGCAGGATGTGCCCGGTCAGCGGATCGAATACCGACAGGTTCTCGACTTCGTCGTCGAACAGGCTCACGCGGATGGCGGTCTCGGAATTTTCCGCGGGGAAAATGTCGATCACGTCGCCGCGCACGCGAAACGTGCCGCGCTTGAATTCGACGTCGTTGCGCTCGTACTGCATCTCGGTCAGCCGCTTGATCGCGTCGCGCTGGGAAATCTTTTCGTTTTCGCGCAAATGCAAAATCATGTTGTGGTAATCCGACGGGTCGCCGATACCGTAGATCGCCGACACGGTCGCGACAATGATGGTATCCCGCCTCTCGAGCAGTGCCTTGGTTGCCGACAAGCGCATCTGTTCGATGTGCTCGTTGATGCTCGAATCCTTTTCGATGAACAGGTCGCGCGATGGCACGTAGGCTTCGGGCTGGTAATAATCGTAGTACGAGACGAAATACTCAACGGCGTTCTCGGGAAAGAATTCGCGCATCTCGGAATACAGTTGCGCGGCGAGCGTCTTGTTCGGCGCCATGATCATCGCCGGGCAACCCAGGCGCGCGATAACGTTCGCCATCGTGTACGTTTTGCCCGACCCGGTCACGCCCAACAGCGTCTGGAACAGCAGCCCGTTCTCGATGCCTTCCGTCAGCGCGTTGATGGCTTCCGGCTGGTCGCCGGCGGGTTCGAACGTTTGATGCAGGCGGTACAGGCTGCCGGGAAAAGTAACCGTGCATGTCACCGGCGCGGCGGGCCCGGTCTTCAATGCGATTTGATCCATAGGGCGGAGACTCAGAACTTAACCATATATTGTCCCACGAGGGACCGATTGAAAGCGATAACGTTTGCACTTCTGACGCATTGCAGCAGAGAAATCGCCAAGCAGGTAAACTAACCCCCTTTGCCGGCGGTGGCCGGCGAATTTCCCTTAATCCGAACGACTTTGACTATGACCGCACCCCTGCTAGCCGCCGTCGAAATGGCGCCCCGCGACCCGATCCTGGGCGTAACCGAAGCTTTTGTGGCGGACACCAACCCCGCGAAGGTCAATCTTGGCGTCGGCGTCTATTGCGACGACAACGGCAAAGTGCCGATACTCGAATGCGTGCGACGGGCGGAGGCAAAAATCGCCGCTGCGGCCGCACCGCACAGCTACCTGCCGATCGACGGCCTGCAAGCCTACGACAAGGCCGTGCAGGCGGAGTTGTTCGGTGCGGACAGCGAAACGATACGCGCAGGCCGTGCCGTCACCGTGCAGGCGCTGGGCGGCACCGGCGGACTCAAATTAGGCGCCGACCTGCTGCGCCGGATCGATCCGTCCGCGCAAGTCTGGATCAGCGATCCGAGCTGGGAAAACCATCGCGCCCTTTTCGAATATGCGGGCTTCACCGTCAACACCTATCCGTATTACGACGAGACCACGCACGGCGTGAACTTCGAAGCGATGATGGCGACTCTGCAAAAACTGCCGGCGGGCGCGATCGTCGTGCTGCATGCCTGCTGCCATAATCCTACCGGCGCCGACTTGTCGCCCGCGCAGTGGGAGCGCGTCATCGAAGTCGTGAATGCGCGCACGCTCGTGCCGTTCCTTGACATTGCGTACCAGGGTTTTGCCGAAGGCCTGGACGCGGATGCCTCGGCGGTGCGCCGGTTCGCGAAGGCCTGCCCGATCACTGTCGTGTCCAGCTCGTTTTCGAAATCGCTCTCGCTGTACGGCGAACGCGTCGGCGCGCTCAGCATCGCGACCGGCAGCGCCGACGAATCGGCGCGCGTGTTGAGCCAGGTCAAGCGCGTGATCCGCACCAATTATTCGAATCCCCCGCTGTTCGGAGGCCAGACCGTCGCCACCGTGCTGACGACGCCGGAACTGCGCAAGCTCTGGGATGTCGAACTCGGCCAGATGCGCGACCGGATCAAGGCCATGCGCCGCCAGTTCGTGGATAAGATACGCGCGATACGCGCGGATTTCGACTTCAGCTTCATCATCGAGCAGCGCGGGATGTTTTCCTACTCCGGCCTGACCAAGGCGCAGGTATTGCGGTTGCGTTCGGAATATTCCATTTACGCAATCGAGAGCGGCCGTATCTGCGTGGCCGCGCTGAATTCGAAAAACATCGATTACGTCGCCAAGGCGGTCGCCAGCGTTCTCGTATAGGCGAAAGTTTGCCCCTCCGGTATAATTGCCGCCTTTCGCATATTCCCCGATAGCTCAGTTGGTAGAGCAACGGACTGTTAATCCGTGTGTCCCTGGTTCGAGCCCAGGTCGGGGA
>CAZEAX010000396.1:0-4838 GCA_964510405.1 uncultured Streptomyces sp.
TGGCCACGCACAATAAACCGTCAGGCCGCATCACTTCGATGAAGCTGGACTTCTGCGCCATGACGCGTTTCAATGTTGGCCATTCTCTATCTCATGCTACTCTTAGTCGTAATTCTTCTCGCGCCTCGCCAGATGATGGCGTCTATTCTCCGAGTGCCATGACTATCACGCCGAATGCGGTCTTGATTACCGGCGCCTCCACCGGCATTGGAGCCGCCTGTGCACTCTATCTGGATGCGCGGCGAGTACGCGTTTTCGCGGGCATCCGCAACCAGGCAGACGGCGACGCGCTGCGTGCAAAGAGTTCATCCCGACTTACTCCCGTCGTAATTGACGTCACGGATCGCGCTGCGATCGTAGCTGCGGCGCACACGATTCAATCGCTCGTGGGAGAGGCCGGGTTGGGTGGTCTCGTCAACAACGCCGGGATTGCGGTCGGTGGCCCGCTCGAAGTGTTGCCATTAGAGCAGATTCGCCGCCAATTCGAAGTTAACGTCATCGGTGTGGTTGCCGTAACGCAAGCGTTTCTGCCACTCTTGAGATTAGGGTGCGGCCGCATCGTGAACATGGGATCAATTGCAGGGCGCGTGCCCCTTCCGTTCGTGGGGCCATATTCAATGTCCAAATCCGCTCTGGACGCAATGACGACGGCGCTGCGACTGGAATTGGACAGTGCGGGCATCTCGGTGTCGCTGATCGAACCGGGCGCGATAGCGACACCGATTTGGAGAAAATCAATTGAGGCCGCTGACGTGCTACAAACGACGGTACACCACGACGCGTGGCCGCTATACTCTGAACATATCGATTGCATCCGCCGGGTTGTTGCCGAGGCGGAGCAGCAGGCGATTTCTGCCGATGTCGTTGCCAGGGCGGTCGAACATGCACTCACGGCGAGACGCCCCAAACTGCGCTACTTGGTCGGCACCGACGCGAAGATTCGTGCGGGCATCGCCGCGCTGCTTCCGCAGCGCGCGCAGGATGCGCTGCACCGCTGGTTTTTTAAACTTCCGCCACGACGCTGATCGCAACTCGATTAAATTGGGATTTTGCGATACGTCGAGCGTCCGCTTTCGGGAAACGTGAACGGCGGCTTCGGGTCGGTAGCGGTCGTTTGTAAATGTCGGCTTTCAGCCAGAAGTGGTGATCCAACACTCCTGTCCAATTTGACGATTGATTGCCACTCCGCACCTGAAATCGCGCTGGCCTCGTCCCATTGGCCAATAAGCCGTTAGCTAGCGGCTAAGGGCGAGTTTGATGCCAAAACTTAGTAAGAACAATCCTGCCAGCTTTTCTAGGGATCGTGAAACGACTGGACTAGCACGCAGGCGCTCAGCCAAAAAGTGGGTCAGTAATACTGCTATTGAGCCGTAAGCAAAGGTCAGCATGGCAATCGTTAGCGCCATGAGGGCAAAGGTCGTCAGTCCCTGATGGCCGGCTGGATCGACAAACAAAGGAAAAAACGCCATGTAAAACACAATGGCCTTTGGATTGAGTAGCGTGATAGCGAGTGCCTGTCGTAGATAGTGGTGCGGCTTAATGTGGAGCACCGGCGCGGAGTTTGGTTTGGCCAACAGCATCTTGCCGCCCATCCACACGAGGTAGGTGGCACCCAGCCACCGCACGGCATGAAAAGCGGCGGGGTACGTGCTTAACAATGTGGCAACACCTGCCACGGCTAGCCACATCAAGACCTGATCTCCCAAAATCACGCCAATTGTGGCGGCTATACCGCCTTTAATGCCGCCCTTACCCGTGGAGGTGATCAATGCCAAATTGCCCGGACCGGGAATGAGCAGAAACACGATTATCGCGATGACAAAAGCGCCGTAGTCTGAGACGCCGAGCATGAGAAATTTCCTGAGGGTAGGGGAGTAAGTATCTATGTTGCCAACAACCGGTGCAAGCAACTAGGGACATCTAATAATGAGTTCGAACGGCAGGTTTCTCGCATGGTCGGCCGCTCGCAGGACCATTCAGCTCATTCAAGGACGGTCAAACGAGGTTTTCTGACTGTAAGCCCAATAAATTTCTGGGCAATGCATGCGAGGGAATAATTTGTTGTCAGTGATGGGCGTCACGCGACAACGCCTCCGAGTTCGTCTTCGATATGCGCGCGGATGATTTCATCGAAAGAGCTTTCGGCGCGAAAGCCGAGGGCGAGCGCGCGCTTCGGATCTAAGGTCCGTGGCCAATTTTCGACAATGCGTTTAATCGTTTCGTCAGGTTCGCGGCGGATGAGGCGCAGCGCCTTGTCGCCCCCAATGCGTCGTAGAGCGGCGAGCTGGTCTCCAACGGTCGCGGAGACGCCGGGCAAAGATAACGTTCTGCGCGTACCGAGCGACGTAAGGTCAATACACGCCGCGTGCACCAGAAAGCCTACACCCGCACGCGGCGATGCAAACCAGTGGCGAACGTCATCGCTGACCGGCAGTACGGCTTCCAGCCCTACGAGCGGCTCGCGCAAGATACTGGAAAAGAATCCGGACGCCGCGCGATTCGGCAGACCGGGTCGGATGCAAATCGTCGGTAATCGCATGCCGATGCCGTCGAAAAAACCGCGCCGAGAATAATCGGCCAAGAGTAATTCGCAGATGGCTTTCTGCGTGCCGTAACTAGTAAGCGGCGTACAAACAAAATTGTCGCTTATCACATCCGGCAGCGGTTCTCCGAAGACGGCAATAGATGACGCGAAGATAACGCGAGGATGGTAACTGTCATTCGCGCCGGTTTGGCGTATCGCTTCAAACAGCAGGCGCGTACCGTCAAGATTAGTCCGATAGCCTTTGCTGAAATCAGCTTCCGCTTCGCCAGACACTACCGCGGCCAGATGAAAGATAACGTCCGGGCGTGAAGCAACGAGTTCGAGCGCGGTCCCAGGCACCGAAAGATCGACTATCTTGCGGGTGATTTCACCGCGGAAATGAGGGTAAGCTGCCGGCTCGAGGACGTCGGCTAGGGTGAGCGCACGAACATCGGCATTTCCGAGCCGTCCTTCGCCGACGAGTCGCCCGGTGAGCTTGCGGCCCAGCATACCGCCCGCTCCAGTGATTAGAATATGCAAATCGATTCGCCGTCGTATGAGGATGCTTGCCAAGGAATCAGGGCATGCTCACCAAGCCGCGCTTGAGTAGAGACTGAAAAGATTCGAACGTTTCGCGGATGCCATCCACCAGCGGCATCGTTCCATAATCGCCGAGATAATCGCGCAGCGGGGTGTCCGGCAGATGCATCGGAAAAGCGAGCGGTTGTCCCGTGCAGGTGATTGCCGCTTTTGGCGCGAGTTCCTTGAGTATCCGCAGTCCTTCCTCGACCGGTGCATAGACGCCGTTCATTTCAAAGACTGGCGCGCCAGTGCGCTCACATGCTACGGCACGGATAAACGCGCTTGCCGCTTCGGCGCCGTACAACCACGACACGCCGCCGGCGAAAGGCACCGTGTAGGATTTGTCGGCCGCAGCTGCAAGTATCGCGACCGTCGTCGTCGACGTCAGTCCCTGATCGCGGCCGACGCCGTACACGACGCCCGGCCGGATACCGACACTGTGCAAGCCCCAATCGTCCGAATAGACGCGGGCGATCTGCTCGTCGCAGTACTTGTATGCGCCGTAGAGCGTGCGCATCGTACCCAGCCCTTCCTCGATCGCGCCGTGCGCGGCAACCGAACTAGCGTACGCAAGCCGCTTGATGCCGAGCTGGCGCGCCGCTTCGAATACGTTGACGGTGCCCACGACGTTAACTTTCGCGCCCACGACCGGATCGGCCTTGCAAAACGGCACCTGCAAGGCGGCGAGGTGGATGATCGCGCAGGGATGGACTTCCTCCAGCATTTGCTTCACCGCTTTGCTGTCGGCAATGTCGCCGGTGCGCCAGGGTATCGCCGAGAGATCACGTTCCGCGACGAGCAGACGCGTCCGGCGCTTGTCGTCGGTCAGGTCGAACGCGCACGCGGGAACACCGGCGCACGCGAGCAGCGAAAGCACCCAGCTGCCGATACAACCGCCGGCGCCGGTGACGACGACCGGACCGGAAAAATTTGCGCGATCAACGGAAAAAAGCTCTGCCACGGCGGGCTCCCTTGCTTAGGCGGGTATTTAATTGATGTTCGCGAACGCTTACAGAAAGCTTACAAAGTGCAGGCTTGGAAGTCCAATCCCGCAAGTACGCCGGTCGCAGAATATACCTCAATGCCCACGGCAACACGACTACTTGACCACCCAGGTGGGCGCGGCTAACCTGCTTCACCCGGTATTCGCAGTACAGGCGTTGTCCCTGCAGGCGGGGCGGCGATCGTGTAGTCGGAGCGCGGACTGCATATGGAGTTGCCGGATAAAAAAACGCCGCAATACGGCGCTGAAAGTGGAGGAGTAGCGTGGCAGCCGTGACGTTGGCCGGAGTGCGCAAATTATTTGGCTTGACGGAGGTCGTGCACGGAGTCGACGTGACAGTCGACGACGGCGAATTCTGCGTGCTGGTCGGCCCGTCGGGCTGCGGCAAATCGACGCTCTTGCGCATGATTGCCGGGCTGGAGGAGATTTCCGGCGGCGAGGTCACCATCGGCGGACGCGTGGTCAACGACGTGCCGCCGAAAGAGCGCGACATCGCGATGGTGTTTCAGAACTACGCGCTCTACCCGCACATGACGGTGTTCGAAAACATGGCGTTCAGCCTCAAGCTTGCAGGCGAACCGAAAGACGCGATGCGCAAACGCGTCAACGATGCGGCGCAGATACTCGGGCTCATGGAGTATCTCGAGCGCTATCCGCGCCAGTTGTCGGGCGGACAGCGCCAGCGCGTCGCGATGGGGCGCGCGATCGTGCGCAAGCCCCAGGTGTTCC
>CAZEAX010000397.1:0-4817 GCA_964510405.1 uncultured Streptomyces sp.
CGGACTGCTCGCATTCGGCATCCGCGCCGAATTGTTCCAGCCCGGCCTGCAGTTCTGGCGCCCGGAATTTTTCAACGAACTCACCACCATGCACGGACTCATCATGGTGTTCGGCGCAATCATGCCGGCGTTCGTCGGCTTCGCGAACTGGCAGATCCCGATGATGATAGGCGCGCCCGACATGGCGTTCGCCCGCATGAACAACTGGAGCTTCTGGCTGCTGCCGCCGGCGGCGATCCTGCTGGTCACGTCGTTTTTCGTGCCCGGTGGCGCCCCGGCAGCAGGCTGGACGATCTATGCGCCGTTGTCGACGCAGATGGGGCCCGGCATGGACCTGGGCATTTTCGCGCTGCACATCATGGGCGCGTCGTCGATCATGGGTTCGATCAATATCGTTACTACGATCCTCAATATGCGCGCGCCCGGCATGACGCTGATGAAAATGCCGCTGTTCGTCTGGACGTGGCTGATCACCGCCTATCTGCTGATTGCGGTGATGCCGGTGCTGGCGGGCGCGATAACGATGGTCCTGACCGACCGCCATTTCGGCACCAACTTCTTCAACGCCACGGGCGGCGGCGACCCGGTGATGTTCCAGCATATCTTCTGGTTCTTCGGCCATCCCGAGGTCTACATCATGATTCTGCCCGCGTTCGGCATCGTGTCGCAGGTCATCCCCGCATTCGCGCGCAAGCCGCTGTTTGGCTACGCGTCGATGGTTTATGCGACTTCGTCGATCGCGATCCTGTCGTTCATTGTGTGGGCGCACCACATGTTCACCACCGGCATGCCGGCGGCCGGGCAGTTGTTCTTCATGTTCGCTACCATGCTGATCGCGGTGCCGACCGGCGTCAAAGTGTTCAACTGGATCGCGACGATGTGGAAGGGCTCGATGACGTTCGAGACGCCCATGCTGTTCGCGGTCGGCTTCATCTTCGTGTTCTCGATGGGCGGTTTCACGGGCCTGATCCTCGCGATCACGCCGGTCGACATCCAGCTGCAGGACACCTATTACGTGGTCGCGCATTTCCATTACGTGCTGGTGGCCGGTTCGCTGTTCGCGATTTTCTCCGGCACCTATTTCTGGATTCCGAAATGGACCGGGCACATGTACGATGAAACGCTCGGCAAATGGCACTTCTGGCTGTCGCTGATTTTCTTCAACATCACGTTCTTCCCGATGCATTTCCTTGGGCTCGCGGGCATGCCGCGCCGGATCCCCGACTATGCAATGCAGTTCGCGGACTTCAACATGATCGCGTCGATCGGCGCGTTCGGTTTCGGTCTGTCGCAACTGCTCTTCGTGATAGGCGTGGTGAAGTGCGCAAGGGGCGGTGAGAAGGCGCCGGACAAGCCGTGGGAAGGCGCCGATACGCTCGAGTGGACGCTGAGCTCGCCGCCGCCGTACCATAGTTTCGAGACGCCGCCGGTCGTCAAGTAATGACTATTGCGATGGCGCCGCGGGAGCAATCCGGCAAGTACAGGACGGCGCTCGTCCTGGCCGCCATCGCGGCGGCATTTTTCATCGCCGTCATCGTGCGTCACTGGCAATGATGAACCAGGCGCAATCGAATCTTTTGACGATGCGCAAGCTGATCATCGTCGCCGTGGCCATGTTCGGATTTGGTTTTGCGCTGATTCCGTTCTACCAGAAGATCTGCGAAGTCACCGGCGTCAACAACGTGCTGAAGGCCGATACGGTCGAAAACACCCAGGTCGATGCCGCGCGTTCGGTGACGATAGAGTTCGATTCGAATTTGAGCGGCAAGCTGCCGTGGACTTTCCGCCCGCTGCAGTCTAACGTGCGGGTGCATCCCGGCGAGCTGACGACCGTGATGTACGAGATCCGCAATACGTCGGACCGCGCGATCACCGGGCAGGCAGTGCCGAGCTACGGCCCCCAGATCGCGGTGCGCTACTTCAAGAAGCTCGAATGTTTCTGCTTTACGCAGCAGACGCTGCAACCGGGCGAGGCGCGCCAGATGCCGGTGGTATTCGTCATCGAACACGGCCTGCCCGATGACATCAACACGATTACGTTGTCGTATTCGTTTTTCGAAATCGAAGGCACGGCCAAGAAAGCCAGCTGATGGAAATGGCGCAGGAACGTAAAACGGCAGGCGCAACGCCCCTCCAGGTGATGAAGGCGGTCTGCTGGTCGTTTTTCGGCATCCGCCGGCGTGCGGCGTACGAAAAGGACGCCGTAACGCTCAAGCCCGCGCAGGTTATAGTCGCGGGCATCATCGGCGCGATCGTTCTGGTATTGAGTCTCGTCACGCTGGTGCATTTCATCATCAGTTGACGCGGGAAATTGAAATCCAAAGTTACGAGGGAGACAGCATCATGATGAACCAATCAGCGCGTTATTTCGTACCGGACCCGTCGCGGTGGCCGATTTTCGGTTCGCTGGCGCTGCTTTGCATGGCGTTTGGCGCCGCGTTATGGATGAACGAAGCGACGTGGGGCAAGTTCCTGCTGATTTTCGGCGTGTGCACGCTGTTCTACATGATGTTCGGCTGGTTCGGCTCGGTTGCGCACGAAAGCGAAGGCGGCAGCTACAACAAGCAGGTCGACACCTCGTTCCGCTGGGGCATGAGCTGGTTCATCTTTTCCGAAGTTATGTTTTTCGCGGCCTTCTTCGGCGCGCTGTTCTATATGCGCGTGCTGTCGGTACCGTGGCTCGGCGATCTCGAGCACAAACTGATCTGGCCCGATTTCGTCGCGCAATGGCCGACCGCCGGTCCCGGACTCGCGGAAAAGTTTACGCCGATGGCGGCGTGGGGCGTGCCCGCAATCAATACCCTGATTCTGCTGACGTCCGGCGTGACGGTGACGATTGCGCATTGGGGCCTGCTCAAGAACAACCGTACCCAGCTGATCGTCGGGCTCATATTTACCATCCTGCTCGGCATGACGTTCCTGTTCCTGCAGGCGAGCGAGTACCATGAAGCCTACACCGACCTCAACCTGAAGCTGACGACCGGCGCCTATGGCGCAAGCTTTTTCATGCTCACGGGTTTCCACGGTTTCCACGTGACGGTGGGGACGCTGATGTTGATCGTGATTCTCGGCCGCTCGATCGCAGGGCATTTCACCGCCGACCACCATTTCGGCTTCGAAGGCGTGGCCTGGTACTGGCACTTCGTCGACGTGGTGTGGCTGCTGCTGTTCATACTGGTTTACTGGCTATAACCGCCAGGCGCCAAGTCTAGACAAGAGGGGGAAGGTTCCCGCAGGGGGAATCAGCGCCGCACCGATGGTGCGGCGTTTTTTTTCTACAACTTCGAGTTGATGAAGCCGAAATTATAGGCCAGCATCAGCAGCATGAAGAGAGTGATCGAAAACGCGACGCGCCACGTCAGCGCCTTGGCGGTGCGCGTGGAATTCCCTTTATCCTTGACCAGGAAATAAAGCGCAGAGCCCAGGCTCGCCAGTATCAGGACGATGAAGATCAATACGATAATTTTCAATTGCGACCTCGCTTGCGGCGAGTGTAGCCCAGCCGGCGCGCACTGACCAGCCATGGCGCGCTACCAATTCCGGGCCTCGTTGTGGCCGACGCTTGCGGCGATAGCCGGCATTGTGGCGACGATTGCGCTCGGAAACTGGCAATTGGGGCGGGGCCGCGAGAAGGCAGTCCTGGCGGAGCGCGTCGAAACGGCCAGCCACGATGCGCCAATCGGATTGTCGGGAGCCGAAGTGAGGGCGGACGACGTCGTCTGGCGTCGTGTAGAGGTGCGCGGAATCTTCGAGCCGAAGTATGCGGTGCTGATCGACAATCGCATCGTCCGCGGCGAGGTGGGTTACTTCGTCGTGATGCCGCTCAAGATAGCCGGCAGCGAGCGCTATGTGCTCGTGAATCGCGGCTGGATTGCCGGCACGGGTTTGCGCGCGACCTTGCCCCCGATCGCAACGCCCGCGCAATCCCTGCGCATCACCGGATTGGCGACGGTGCCCAGCAAGCGTTATCTCGAACTCTCGACCAAAACGATCGAGGGCAATGTCTGGCAGAACCTCACGCTTGAACGCTATCGCGCGACCGTGCCGATTGCGCTGCAGCCGGTGGTCATCCAACAGGAAAGCGAACTCGACGACGGACTCCTGCGCGAGTGGAGCCCGCCGGACCTCGGCATCGACAGGCACTACGCCTATGCGTTTCAGTGGTTTGTGATGGCCGCGGCGATCCTGGCGATTTACCTGGCGACCAATGTCAAAAAATCCGGCCGGTAAGAACTGCCGGAGCCTGTGGTTGATCGTCGCCTTGTGCGTGGCGCCGGTCATTGCGTCGTACGTCGCTTATTACGCGGCGCCTCCGGCCGGCCATACGAATTATGGCGAACTGCTGAACGCGCCGCCGCTGCCGAATGCCCATCTGCGGCTCGTCGATGGCGCACCGTTCGAGATGCATGAGCTGCGCGCGAAATGGGTATTGCTGATGGCAGATTCGGCGCAGTGCGGTGACGCATGCCAGCGCAAGCTTTTCATGCTGCGGCAACTGCGGCTGACGCAGGGCAAGGACATGGACCGGATCGAACGCGCGTGGCTCATCACTGACGACGGCGCGGTGGCGGAAAAGCTCGCCGAGGAGTATCGCGGTACCTGGCTGATTCGTACCGGTTCGGGCGAGATATTGAAAGGTCTGCCGGTCGAGCGGCCACTCGCCGACTATATTTACCTGATCGACCCGCTAGGCAATGTCGTCCTGCGTTATGCGCGTGACGCCGAACCCGGCAGGATTATCAAGGACCTCACGCGGCTGCTCAAGACGTCGAGAATAGGCTGATGTTCAAAAAACTGGTACCGGCCGCGGTTGACGT
>CAZEAX010000398.1:0-4796 GCA_964510405.1 uncultured Streptomyces sp.
CGTGTCTTGCTTCGCGTTCTGAGCCAAAATCGTGACAGCGCATCGCGCGTTTCATGGTGTTAGGCACTCTTAGCTCCGGCGTTTATTCGGCCGCTTTCTCTCTTTTCCAGCCGCCGCGCTTTCTGCCGCCCTCTTTCTGGCCATCCGCGGCTTTGTCGCCATCCGCCTTGCCGCTACCTTTGTCACCGGCGCCCTTGTCGCCGCCGCTTTTGTCAGTGCCGCTTTTGTCGATGCTGTTTTTTTCGGTGCCGCTTTTATCGCCGCCGCTTTTATCGCCGCCGCTTTTGTCACTGCTGCTTGTATCGCCGCCGTCTTTGTCGCCACCCTTGCGGCGCCCGCCGCCTTTTTTCCTCGTCCCGTCGCCGCCTCTGGCCGCCGCGGGGTCTCGCGACGTCGGCTCGACCTTAGCGCCCTCGCGCAGGCGGTCCGTGCCGTCGATGACCACCGCTTCGCCGGCGTCAACGCCCGACTCGATGACCGTGGCGTCACCTTCCGCCGGCCCGATCTTGACCTTGCGCAACGTGACGGTGTTGTCCGCCTTTACGACGTATACGTAGATGCCCTGGGCGCCGCGCTGGACCGCCGCGCTCGGCACGGTCGTGGCATCGTGCCGGATGTCGACCAGCATGCGCACGTTCACGAACTGGTTTGGAAAAAGACCGTTGTCGTCGTTCGGAAACTGCGCCTTCAGACGCACGGTGCCCGTCGTGGGATCGATCTGATTGTCGACGGTCAAGAGCGCGCCGGATGCGAGCTTGACCTTTTGCTCGCGGTCGTACGCTTCGACCGGCACGCGCTGTCCCGCCTTCAACAGCTTCAGCACGACCGGCAGGTTGTCCTGCGGAATCGTGAACAGCGCCGTGATCGGCTGCATCTGCGTGATAACGACGATGCCGGTCGCATCGCTCGCGTGCACGATGTTGCCGGTATCGACCTGGCGCAAGCCGAGGAGGCCGGGAATCGGCGCAGTCACGCGCGAGTAAGTGAGCTGCAGCCTGGCGTTGTCGACCTGCCCCTGGTCGAGCTTGACCGTGCCCTCGTACTGGCGCACCAGCGCTTCCTGCGTGTCCACGAGCTGTTTCGCGATCGAATCCTGCGCGAGCAGCGTGCGATAACGGTCGAGATCGATGCGCGCGTTGGCGAGCAGCGCCTGGTCGCGCACCATCATCCCCTCGACCTGCGTCAGCGCAGCCTGGTACGGGCGCGGGTCGATTTCCGCGAGCAGATCGCCTTCCCTGACGACCTGGCCCTCGCGGAATAAAACGCGCATCAACTGGCCGTCGACCCTGCTTCGCACGGTCACGGTCTTGAGCGGCAACACGGTGCCAAGGCCGTTCAGGTACACGTTGACGTCGGCCGTTTTCGCGGGCACCGCCACGACCGGCGTCGCGCGGGTGGGGTCTCCGCCGCCGCGCTTGCCTGCCTGCTGCGCGCCGGGGAGCGGCTGCTGCCACCGCATGTAAGTCCAGACCACCAGCAGCGTGACAACCGCCACCGCGGCCACCGCGACAAGCAGCCGCTTCCAGTTTGATGCCAGCCAGTTATCAGATTGCATATGGCCCGTTCTCTTTTTCTAATTTGCCGGTCCCGGCAATCGGGAATCGGCCGGCAATCATAGTGGAAATGCGGTGCCTGCGGGATTCCGCGACGTCCCTCAAACGCGATACTACCGAATCTGCAATCCGCACCGGGTAACAAAGTGTATCAAACCAAGCCTCGCGGGATTATATAGCGGGGAGTCGACATGCTTTGTACCCCACCGCACAAAGGGACCGCCTGGTGAGCCGTGCTAGGATATCGCCGCACTTTGGGCAAAAAACTTTCAAGGACGTTAGCATGCGTCATTTCGTCGTCGGCACCGCGCTGTTCGCCGCCCTGTTCAATGCGGCAATTCCCGGCGCGTTGGCGCAGCCTTATCCGACCAAGCCCGTGCGCATGATCGTGCCGTTCCCGCCGGGCGGCGCGACCGACCTTCTAGCGCGCGTGGTCGGGCAAAAACTCGGCGAAAGTCTCGGTCATCAGGTGGTGATCGACAACCGGCCCGGCGCGGGCGGCACGATCGGGTCACGCCTGATGCTCGATGCGCAACCCGACGGCTATACGATATTGATGTCGAGCGTCAGCACGCACGCGATCGGGCCGCATCTCTACGCGAAGCCGCCGTACGATCCGACCACGGATTTCACCGCGATCACCGAAGTCTCGGTCACACCGACTGTGCTCATGGTATCGGCCACGCTGCCGGTCGGCACGCTGAAGGAATTCATCGCGCTCGCCAAAGCGCGGCCGGGCAAACTCAATTACGGTTCGTCGGGTGTGGGCACCCAGTTTCACCTGTCGGGCGAATTGCTGAAGTTACTCACCGGCATCGACATGGCGCACATTCCGTACAAGGGCACGGCACTCGTGTACCCGGATTTATTCTCGGGCCAGGTGTCCATGATGTTCGACACTCTGTCGGTCGCGATCCCGTTCATCAAGGCGGGACGCGTGAAGGCGCTCGGCATCACAGGCGCGATACGCTCGCCGGCGCTGCCCGACGTACCGACGATCGCCGAAGCCGGCGTCGCCGGTTTCAACGCCGATTTGTGGCTCGGCATCTGGGGACCAGCCAAACTGCCGCGCGACATCACCGACAAGCTGTCGTCGGAAATCGCGAAGCTGCTCAAACTTCCCGATGTCAGGGAGCGCCTCGCGGCGCAGGGCATGGAACCGGTCGGCAACACACCGCTTGAGTTCGCGGAATTCGTGCGCCGCGAAAACGCGCAGTGGTCTAAGGTGGTGAAATCGGCCGGCGTTAAAGCGGAGTGACTATAAAATCTTGAACCGCCAAGGACGCGAAGGACGCAAAGGAAAAACAAACTGCAAGGGAAAGCATCAAAAAAATGGCTTTTGACTTTACTTTGCGACCTTCGCGTCCTTTGCGGTCAAAGAATTGTCTTTAGTACTAATTACCAGGCGGTAGAGCCGCCGTCGACCGGAATGACGGCGCCGGTCATGAAATTCGACGCGTCGGATGCAAGCAATACCGCAATGCCTTTGAGATCGTCGTCGCCGCCGGTGCGATTGAGCGGGATCTCGCGCAATATCTGCTCCGCGTTCTTGACGAACATTTTTTCGTTGATCGGCGTGACGAAGAAGCCGGGACAGATCGCGTTGACCTGGATGTTGTGCTGCGCCCACTTGACCGCGAGATCGCGCGTGAAATTGACGAGCGCGCCCTTGCTCGTGCCGTAGGCGATCGAGTTGTAGGCTTTGGGGTTGCGCCCGACCAGACCCGCGATCGATGCGATGTTGATGATCTTGCCGCGCTTCGCCTTGATCATCTCGCGGCCCAGCGCCTGCGCACATAAAAACGGCGCGGTGATGTTGAGGTCGAGCACCTGCTGCCAGCGTTCGAGCGGCATGTCCTCGGGCGGCGCTACCCACGCACGGCCTGCATTATTTACGAGTACGTCGACGCGCGCGAATTTTTTCAGCGTTGCGTCTTTCAGCGCCTCGACCTGATCGGGCTTGGTCACGTCGCACCCGACGGCCAGCGCCTTGACGCCGAGCTTTTCGATTTCGTGCGCCGCAGTCTCGCAGTTTTCCAGCTTGCGCGAGCAAATCACGATATGCGAGCCCGCCTCCGCGAGCGCGTGCGCCATCTGCAGGCCGAGGCCCGTCGCGCCGCCGGTGACCACGCTCACGCGCCCGGTCAAATCGAATAGTTGCTTGATGTTTGACACGTTGTTCCTCTTTGCCTTTGCTCAAGTTATTGAGCGATTAAGCGATTAGGTGATTGAAAACCAAATCACTCAATCGCTTAATCGCCAAATCACTGCCCTTTAAGCAGCTGCGCAGCAATTATATTTCTCTGTATCTCCGAAGTGCCTTCGTAAATGCGCACGATGCGCGCGTCGCGGTAGGTGGTTTCGATGCCCGCCTCGCGCATGTAACCCATGCCGCCGTGAATCTGCACCGCGGCGTCGACGACTTTGCCGAGCGCTTCGGTCGCATAAAGTTTCGCCATCGCCGCCTCGAGCGTGCCGCGCTCGCCGCGCATCAGCGTGTCGATGCCGCGCCGGGTCAGCAGACGCGCCGCGTCGCGCTGGACCGCCATGTCCGCGAGCATCCACTGCAATCCCTGGTACTCGGCGAGTTTGTGGCCGCCCTGACTGCGCACTTTCATATAGTCGGCGCTGCGGGTGATCAATTTGTCCATCATGCCGCAGCAACGCGCGGCGACGGTGACTCGCCCGGCGGTGAGCGTCTTCAACGCCTGCACATAACCCATGCCTTCGGCGCCGAGCAGATTTTCCGCCGGCACTTCGCAGTCCTGCATGATGACTGGCGCGGTCGTGCAGCCGTGCATGCCCATCTTCAATTCGTTCTTGCCGACCGACAGCCCCTTGAATCCGCGCTCGAGGATGAACGCCGAAATGCCCTTGACGCCTTTGCTCTTGTCGGTGACCGCCATCATCGTGAACACGCTCGCGACCGGCGCGTTGGTGATGTAGATCTTCTCGCCGTTCAGCACGTAGCGATCGCCCTTTTTCACGGCGGTCGTGCGCATCGCCGCGGGATCGGAGCCTGCCTCGGCCTCGGTCAGCGCGAAACAGCCGACCCATTCGCCGGTCGCCATGCGCGGCAGGTATTTTTTCTTCTGCAGCTCGTTGCCGAGCGCCGTGATGCCGGTCGTGCTGATGCCCGTGTGGTTGCCGATCAGCGTCGCGAAGCCG
The DNA here is from genome assembly GCA_964510405.1 of uncultured Streptomyces sp. Lineage (GTDB taxonomy): Bacteria > Pseudomonadota > Gammaproteobacteria > Burkholderiales > SG8-41 > PALSA-1004. The sequence continues at coordinate 4,722 of CAZEAX010000398.1, forward strand.
TAATTGGTCGACCCCATGACCTCTTCGATCGCGCATTTGCCCGCTAGGTCGAGCCCGATGCCGCCGTACTGCTCC